>NZ_JAVRBF010000267.1:0-563 GCF_032436805.1 Streptomyces sp. P17
AAGAAAACCAATGCTTATAGCCAAGTATTTTAAAAAGACGGACGCTCATAAAAGCAATAGCCAACATCAACAAAATTAAAATAATCACACCACCATAGTTTAATTGAAGGATATAACCAATATCACTGCTTTTCTCGAACCCAGAATCATATAAAGAAACCCCTGTACCAAAAACAAAACCCGCAACAGTCTCAGGAAAATGAACATGGCTATTCAAAAGAACAGCAATTATGTTATTACCGTCAAGTCCATAATGAAAGAAGTCAGCAGCTTCCAAAAAGAAACCCAGACTCCATCTATTTTCTTGAATGAAATCGCCTGATGAAAAATAAAACCAAAAAGACACCCCTAAAAAAGACAAAAGCCAAATAGCTTTTGCTTTTAGATCACCATATAAAAAAATATAAAAAACAAAAAAAACAAAACCTACAAACCCAATTCTAGCATTTACTGAAACAGCGAATAAGAACAATGGGCACAACAAAACAAAAAACCATGATCTTCTATAGAGGATTAAGCTATAACCTGCGCAAATCCCTAAAACAACAGAATATGTATAAGTC
>NZ_JAVRBF010000268.1:0-563 GCF_032436805.1 Streptomyces sp. P17
TTTGGCGGTGTTGGTGCTGTGATGAGCGCTCTAATCGCTACCACCGTGGGGCGCCACCCGGGCTATTGCCAGCCGGTGGCGCTCCGCAGTGGCGACGCGGTACCTGACTGGGCTGAGGGGATGATCGGCGACCATCTGCTGGCCGCCGACGACCCGGCCCCGTCGAAGCCGAAGCCTGCCACGCGGGGCCGGTCGGAGTGACCACCGTCGAGGACGTCCGCATCGCCGCCCGCAGGGCGAGCCTCGGTGGCGATGAGACAGTCCTCGTTCAGCGGTGGATCGCGGTGGTTGAACGCATGATCGCTGACCGCCTCGGCCCCCTCGAGGCGCTCGACAGTGACGCCCTCGCCGTGTTGGTGTCCGTGGTGGTCGCCGACCGCATCACCTCGCGGGGGCGTGGCGTCACAGCAACTCAGGTCGCTGTCGATGACTCGTCCACGTCGGTGCGGTACGACACCGCCGACACGGGCTGGTTCCGCATCACCGCCGCGCACTGGGACCTGCTGGCCCCAGATCGCGGACGGGAGTCCGAGGCGTTCAGCATCAACCCCGCCTATCAGGCA
>NZ_JAVRBF010000152.1:0-2628 GCF_032436805.1 Streptomyces sp. P17
GTGTGAACGGTCACGTAATTCCCCGGGCCCGGCGTCACGTAATTCCCCAGGTCCTGACCTCGTCCATGTCTACTTGATCGAGGGCTTGTTTGTCTTGTCGGTGCCTCCTGCTCGGGGCCGCTTGTTGGGCCGGTAGCTGGGGCCGTTCATGATCACTTGGTGGCTGGTGTTGATCAGCCGGTCCAGGAGCGACTCGGCGACCACGGGGTTGGGGAAGAGCGGATACCAGTCGCTCGGCGCCCTGTTGCTCGTCAGGATCAGCGACCGGCCCTGCCGTTCGGAGACCAGCTCGTAGAGGTCGTCGGCCTGGGCAGCGGTCAGCTGGCGCATCGCGAAGTCGTCGAGGATGAGCACGTCGGGACGTACCAACTCGCGCAGACGCCGGTCCCAGGTGCGGTCCGCGTGGCCGCCGGCCAGGTCCGCCAGGACCCGACTGGTCTTGGCGAAGCGGACGCCGGCGCCCTGGCGGATGGCGAGGTGTCCGAGCGCCTGGGCGACGTGTGTCTTCCCGACGCCGACCGGTCCGAACAAAATTACGGACTCTCCGGTGTGCAGCCAGCGCAAAGCGGCGAGGTCGCGGATCTGGGCGGCGGGCAGCTTCGGGGAGGCCGCGAAGTCGAACTCCTCCAGGGTGACCTGCTGCTCGAACTTCGCCCGGAGCAGGCGGCGTTGGAAGGCGACGGTGTCGCGGCGGGTGATCTCGTCCTGGCAGAGCGTCTGCAGGAATTCCAGGTGTCCGAGCTCGCCGCCGTGGGCCTGGGCGAGGCGGGCGTCCAGGGTTTCCAGCATGCCCGAGAGCTTCAGCGCGCGGAGCGCGTCGCGCAGGGCGGTGTCCATGATGCTCATCACGCGACTCCTTCTTCGTGACGGTGGTCATCACGGTCGTCGTTCGTCATCCCGGGGGTCGCGGCGGTCGAAAAGAGCCGCGTCGGGCCGTGCAGGAAGGCCGCGGCCCCGCCGTCGCCGCTGGTCTCGGGGGCGGGTTCGGTCTCGGTGCCGGCGACGAGGATGCCCTTGACGGTGCGGTAGGACGGGTCGCCGACGAGGGTGGCCTTGGCGCAGGCGGCGTCCAGCCGGGCGTCGCCGTACTTCTTGCGCAGACCGAGCACTCCCTGGGCGGCGCGGAGCCGGTAGAGCGCGTTGACTTCCAGCAGGCCGTCGATCACCTCCTTGCAGGCGGCGCCGACCTGGACGGACTGGGTGCGGCACCATTGCGGGGTCCGCATATGGAACGCGATCTTCTCGGGCGGGTAGTCGCCGTGGTGGGTGCGTTTGCCCTGCTCAAGTGCCGCGTGGGTCTTGACCAGTTCGCCCTCGTGGAAGATCTGCACGAAACCGGCGGTGGAACGGACGTCGACGCGTTGGCCGATCAGTTTCCACGGCACCGAGTAGAGGGTGCGGCCCACCTTGATGTGAATGTCCGGGCCGACCGTCGCGGTGGACCAGCGGGCCAGCACGAACGGCGTCTTCGGCAGCGGCAGCAACGTCTCGGCCTCGACGGCCTCGAACACCGACAGCGGCGATGCCCCGCCCAGCGGCCGGCACTGCCGACGACCGGCGACCTCGCCCGACCAGCGGACCGCGTCGGCCTGCATGTGCTCCAGGGAGACGAACTCCCGCCCACGCCACCACGAATCACGTATATAGGGCATAGGGCGCTCGACGCGGGGCTTGTCTTTGGGCTTCAGAGCACGGGCTGGATCTACCAACGCGCCATAGTGCACGGCGAGTTCGGCATACGCCTTGTTGATTTTAGGGTCGTAGAGGTCGGGCTTGTCCACCCCGGTCTTCAGGTTGTCGGGCACGAGCCGCTGGGCGACGCCGCCGAAGAACTTGAAGGCTTCGACGTGCGACTCGGTCCAGGAGTGCTGGTCGAGATGGATGACCGGGCGGACGAACATGTGCCGCGAGCAGGCCAGGATCATCACGAACGCCCAGATCCGGTGCCGTTTCCCACTGCGCGGGTTGATCCACTGGCCGAGGAAGCCGTAATCGATCTGGGCCTCCAGCCCCGGCTCGACCTCGTCACGCAGGACGGTGACCTGCGAGCGGCGGGTCTCCTCGGGCAGCGTCGCCGATATCCACCGCCGCAAGCTGGACACCGACACCGTCAACTCGTGTTCGTCCCGCAGCCGTTGGTGGATCGTGGAGACGGTCACCGTCCCCAGCAGGCTCTTGATGTAATCACCGTGTTTGTCGATCTCCGGCCAGGTCACCTGCCGCAGCCGCACGTCGGCGAGCTCGGGGAACCAGCCCTTGATCAGCCCGGCCCAGTCCTGCTCGGTCATCACCGGGCCGCCCGGGGTCATCCCGGCGGCCTCCGCCGGGGCCAGGTACTTCCTGATCGTCTTGCGGTCCACTCCCAGCGACGCGGCCAGCTCACTCTTCGAGCGGCCCGCATACCAGTGGACGTAGATCTCGGTCACATCGACCACGTTGAACGTTCTCCTTGCCATCGTGCGCTTCCCTCGACCTCGAACCACTGATCGAGGAAGCGTGCGTCTTCTCGACGGCCAGGACTATGACCCCCGCCACCCGCGATCCCCCTGGGGAATTACGTGACCGCGAGGGTGGGGAATTACGTGACGCGGAACCCGCCTCACCTGGGGAATTTCGTGATCGCTCACA
>NZ_JAVRBF010000153.1:0-2602 GCF_032436805.1 Streptomyces sp. P17
AGCACCTCATGCCGCGCCACCACACCCGAGAACGCCGCCTCCAACGCCTCCACATCCAAACCACCCCGCACCCGCAACGGGTACGTCAGCCGGTCGATGCCGAGTTCGAGCTGTTCGAGGAACCACAGCCGCTGCTGCGCGAAGGACAAGGGCGACCCGCCCGCGCCGTGCGCGACCGGCACCAGTTTCACGCCATCCGCCGCTGAGTCGGCTCTGCTGATCGCCTCGGCCAGTTGCTCCACCGTGGGGGAGGTGAACAACTCCCGCACCGGCACTTCCCGACCGAGTTCCTGCCGCAGAAGAGAGACGGTTCGGGTGGCGAGGAGGGAGTGTCCGCCGAGGTCGAAGAAGTTGTCGTGGATGCCCACCCGGTCGACGCCGAGGACCTGGGACCAGATGCCGGCGACGGTGGTTTCGATCCGGTCGCGCGGCGCCACGTACTGCACCGCGAGGTCGGGCCGGTCATTGTCCGGAGCGGGCAGCGACCTGCGGTCCACCTTCCCGTTCGGGGTCGACGGCAGTTTCTCCAGGACCGCGAAACCGGCGGGCAGCATGTAGTCGGGCAGTCTGTCGGCACACCAGCGCCGCAGCATCGACGTCTCCGGCCGTGCACCCTTGCGAGGGACCACATAGGCGATCAGACGCTTGTCCCCCGGAGAGTCTTCCCGGACGGTGACCACCGCTGACGCCACGTCCTCATGCGCCACCAACTGCGATTCGATCTCACCGAGTTCGATCCGCATACCGCGGACCTTGACCTGGTCGTCGATCCTGCCGAGAAACTCCAGCACGCCGCTGGGCAGCCACCGGACCAGGTCGCCGGTGCGATACACCTGGCGCGTTGTGCCCGCGATGCGGACCGTCGCGAACTTCTCGGCGGTCAGTTCCGGGCGGTTCAGATAGCCTCGCGCCAGCCCCGTGCCGCCCACCAGCAGTTCCCCGGGCACACCGATCGGCACCAGTCCGTCGGCACTGTCCACCACGAACAGGTCGGTGTTTGGCGCCGGTCCACCGATCGGCATGGAGGCTGCGCTCGGGCTGTCCGGGAACACCCGTAGCAGAGTCGTGTCTCCCCAGTTCTCCGTCGGACCATAGGTGTGCAGCAAGTATTCGGGTGCGCGCACACCGCGAATCAGGGAGTCGGCTTCGGCCCGGGTCACCTTCTCACCGCAGTACTTCGTGTACCGCACGGTCTCAAAGACGTCCGGGCAGGCCGTTACATGGTGATTGAACAGCGACGCGGTGAGCATCATCGCCGTCACGCCACGCTCGCGTACGACGGTCCGGAGCTGGAACGGGTTGCGGATCTCGTCAGGCAGAAGTATCGCTAGCCTGGCCCCCGCAACCAGCGCGCTCCAGCATTCGATGGCACACGCATCCCAGGAGAAGCTCGTCACCTGGGCCACACAGTCATCAGGGGTGAGCGGCTCCAGCCAGTTATAGCGCACCTGCCGTACGACGGAATGGTGCTCGACCATGGCGCCCTTGGGGGTGCCGGTCGATCCGGAGGTGTAGATGACGTAGAAGAGGTTGTCCGGGGTGGTGTGGTGCTCCGGGTTGGTGTCGGGGTAGCGGGTGATCGGGGCGGTGTCGACGCATACCGTCTGGGCGCTGTGGTCGGGCAGTTGGTCGCGGAGGTTGCTCTGGGTGAGGAGGACGGGGGCGGCGGTGTCGGCCAGCATGAAGGCGAGCCGTTCGGCCGGGTATTGGGGGTCGAGTGGGACGTAGGCGCCGCCGGCTTTGAGTACTCCGAGGAGTGCGATGATCATGTCGGGGCTGCGTTCGAGGCATACGGCGACGAGGGTGTCCGGGCCCACGCCGAGGGTGCGCAGGTGGTGGGCGAGCTGGTTGGCCTTGGCGTTGAGCTGGGCGTAGGTGAGTTCCTGGTCCCCGAAGACCACGGCAGGGGCCTCGGGGCGTGCCGCCGCGTGTGATTCGACCAGTTCGTGAATGCAGCGGTCGTGGGGGAAGTCTGCTGCGGTGTCGTTCCATTCGACGACCAGCTGGTGCTTTTCCGTGTCGGAGAGCATGTCCAGGTCGCTGAGCGATGCCGTGGGGTCGGCCACCACCGAGGCCAGGAGATTCTGGAAGTGCCCGGCCAGACGCTCCATGGTCGACGCGTCGAACAGGTTGGTGCTGTAGAGCAGTTGAGCCCTCAGTCCCGGGCCCGTCTCCTGGACGGAGAGGGTCAGGTCGAACTGAGCCGCGCTCGATGTATTGGGGTAGGTGTCGATGTCCAGGTCGGCGAACTCCCAGGTCTCTTCCCAGGCGTTCTGGAGGATGAACATGACTTGGAAGAGGGGGGTGCGGGAGAGGTCGCGTTCGGGGGCGAGCTCCTCCACGAGGCGTTCGAAGGGGAGGTCCTGGTGGTCGTAGGCGGCGAGGGTGGTGTCTTTGATCTGGGCCAGGAAGTCTTCGAAGGTGGGGTTGGTGGAGAGGTCGCCGCGGATGACGAGGGTGTTGACGAAGAAGCCGATGAGGCCTTCGATCTCGGCGCGGTTGCGGCCGGCGATCGGAGTGCCGATGGCGACGTCGTCGCGGCGGGCGTAGGTGCCCAGCAGGATGTTGAACGCGGCCAGCAGCACCATGTAGAGCGAGGTGC
>NZ_JAVRBF010000269.1:0-560 GCF_032436805.1 Streptomyces sp. P17
CGCGCATCTGCTGGAAAGCCGGGCACGGGCGATCCTTTGGCTTGACGCCTGCGCTTTGGCGGTGGCGGTGCCCGCAGGGGTGGGAGTCGCGCTGGATCTACGTGTGGCGCCGGTGATCGTCGTGGCGATGGGGGTGATGACGGGCACCTTCGGTGGGCTGATGCGCGATGTTGTGGCCAATGAGGTGCCGCTGGTGCTGCGTCAGGGCGAGCTTTACCTGACCGCCGCTTTTGGCGGAGCCGTCGCGGCGCTGGTCGCAGTGTGGGTCGGTCTGAACCGGCCAGAGGTGCTGCTGATCTGCGGCGCTGTCACCCTGATTCTGCGGGCCGGCAGCCTGATCTGGGGCTGGAAACTCCCCGTCTATAAGTCGCGCCCGCCTCGGGGGAAGTAAAAGGGGGCCAGCCCCCTCGGGCCGCAAGCGGCCCTCACCCCCGGGATATTTTTCCACGAACGAAGCCATGGGCGCGGCCCCGACCAGACTGCGTTTGCCCACGGCGTGCCAGACGGATGACAGACCTTTCTCGTGGCCGCTCGCCATTAACCTTAACGGCGCCAATCAG
>NZ_JAVRBF010000154.1:0-2595 GCF_032436805.1 Streptomyces sp. P17
AGCCTCTATCCGGACAAGAACACCCTGCTGCCCGCCACCGACGAATGATCGCCTACACCACGTCAAGGGACACGACCCATACGGCTGGCGCCCACGGCACGCCGCGCGTCATGGTATGGGAGGACTTGCCAGAGGGCGCGCGTATCTACGATGCCGGACAGTACCCGGTCTTCGGTACGGCACGCCCGCACCACAACCGCACCAGATCGAGCGGGGAGCAACGGGGAACCACAGTGAAGGTAGTCGAGCTCAAAGAGGCCACAGCCCAGCCGTTCGACCAGGTCAGCGCCCAAGCGCGCCGCAAATGATCGCAGCTTCCCAAACTGAGAGCCCGAGTTCGAGTCGACCCCGCTCCCAGCACGACTCCCGGGCCATGGGCTCGGGCTTCCCACCGAGTGGAGGGCGCCGACCGTCAGCGACTTGGACTCTCAGGTTCTCCTCAGGGAATTGATCATCTTGTTGTCGCGTACATGCCCTGCACATAGTGTCCAAGTGCTTGATCGCCACGGGGGCGGTCCACCGGAAAGGTGTCACATGGGCATCGGTACACGGCACGCTTCGACCGGCGCTGCCACTGCCGCACTGCTTCTCTGCTTCGGGACTGCGGGCACTGCTGCCGCAGAGGAAGTGCCGGCTGACGACTTGGTTGTGTCTGCCGATGAGACGACAGACATCAACGACAGACAGGGCTGGGAGGACGAGACCGACCAGCCGATTGACGAGCGGGAGACGCGTCGGTGTACCGGTCCAGATACCTGGTACGAGTTCTCGTCGAAGAAGGCGTATCACGTGCCTTCGTGGTGGAACGGCACCAAGTACAAGGACGGGCCGGGCGGAACCATGTCGGTGTCCGTGACCAAGAGCGGCACTATTGCTCTGGAAATTTCGGGTAGCGGCGAGTGGTCGGCCGGGGTGCTCCTCGCGAAGGCCAAGACAACGATCTCCGCCAAGATCACCGGCACCGTAGCTGTCACCACAGGTCACACCTATACCCACGAAATCAGCAGGAACAAGTACGGTCACCTGCAGTACGGTTCCTGGGGGTACAAGGCGAGCTGGAAGCGATACAAATCTGTGGGCAATGGCTGCGGCGCTCCGATGGCGTCCCGCCGGGTGGTGTAGCCGATCAACGGACCGGAACTCGCAGGTCACGCCGGGTACTTCGACCGGCTGAGGCACTCCCCGCGCCTGACCGGGCCACTTCGCGTGCCGCGCCAACGGAGAGATCATCGCGAGCCAGGTACCGGAAGGCGAAGCGCATGATCGCTTACACCACCTCGCGGGACGCGACCGGCGCTCCCCGCCTGATCGGCAGCGGCACGATGACGGCGCCCACCAAGGAAACCGGCTGGAAGTACTGGGAAACCAACTCATGATCCATTCGCTCCCGAGAGCGTCTCGGGTCGCCGGATACGCTGTGGTGATGTCGGCGTTCCTGCTCACGTCGTGCACGACATCCGACAGCGGTGAGGACGCCGCTGCACCCCGGTCAACGTCGCCAGCACCAAGCACGACTCGAACGGCGACCGAGCCATCGGAAAAGGATCTCACCGAGCGGGCTCAAGCGGCCATTGCCGCAGTCAGTAGCGGGACGTTGGTCGAAGCCGGCGTGGAGCGTGTGAGCGATGGCGTCCACGCCGAGCCCGGGCTGAGCAAGGGCAAGACCTACCGGCTCAACTTGGTCTGCGTCGGCAGCGGCAGCGCGCAACTGGAGTTCGTGCCCGCGAAGGCAGGTACAGAGGCATCAGTGCCTTGCGATGAATCAGTGGTGCAGCAGCGGATCACCGGGGACGGGCTTGCTCGGATCAACGTCGACGGCGCCAAAGGATCAACCGGTGTGATCGCTTGGCAGATCGACGCCATCTGATCCGGAGAGAGACTGTCCCGGCATCGCGGCTGACGCGCCCGTGCCGTACAGCACAACCACAGCAACCGCCCATGACCCACGTCGGCTCTCTGGGGCCGAACGATGGCCTCTATGACCCTCGTTGACCGATCTCTGTAAAGCTACGGATCAGAAGTTGGGTGCCCACGGCTCGATCAGGCGAACAGCGCTCCCGACGTGCTGTCCCCATGGCCTACCGCAAGCAATGGGCCGTACAAGGACATCCGCGGGCGCTCGGCGAAGAGCGATGACACCAAGAAGCGGGGTATCTCAGAAGGATCTTCTTCTGAGATACCCCGCTCTCCGGGATGGCGCTACTCAAACGGTGCCAGGCGGTGACCGCGGCTGATTGCCACGCGGAGCGTGTCCCTCAGGGCTCCGGCCAGGTCCTTCGCCAGGAGTGGCAGGTCGTTCGGGTCCGTGTCGGCGTCGTCGAGCATGGCTGACGCTTGGCCCAGAAGTTCGGTTGCCATGCCGAGTTGCACTGATTCGACGCTGTCGGCCAAGCGGGACATGTGGCCATCACTGTCATCGGTGCTGAGGAGGCAGGGCTTGCCGTCGGGTCCCGTCCACGGGAGGAGCCGCAGTTCGCTCGGCATCGTCATCCTTCCCCCGCCCTTTCGTCGATCACGTAGCCCGGATCCACCGGCTGACGTCTGTGGACAACTTCTCCGGGAATGAAGAAGAGCCTTGTGACCTGCGATGATGGG
>NZ_JAVRBF010000270.1:0-558 GCF_032436805.1 Streptomyces sp. P17
GCAGCCGGGGTGCCGCGTGAACGACCTCGCGCCGGGCTTAAACAGCTTCCCAACGAGAGCCGCGCACCGCTGGCACATCGGGGCGGGGTCCACGAACATCATCGACGTGCGAGCCCTCCCAGTCGCCCCGACCATGGCGGCGTTCCGGCCAGCCTCAGACACAGCCCAGTGGGCCATCGTCTGCGCCACTCTGCCGCCAGCGGCCAACTTCTGAGTGACCGTGCCCGGCGTCGCCCTGGCTGTGATGACAGCCGGATACAGGAGGGAGGGGATAGTGCGAACTGCCCCTGACGTTGGGTGCTCCGCCCATCCGCCGAACCCAGCCGGGTCGACCTCCGCCAACGCCTTCTCTGGGTATCCGGATCGGTACAGGTCGTCGTCCACGCTGGCAGCGCCAGCAGCAGCGGCACCGATCTGCGCGGCCACCACCAATCGAGACAGATTCGTCAGCTTCAACTGCCATTGAGCAGCCCAGTCGCCGCTCGCGCGGATCGTGCGCCACTCGCGGCCCACCATCGTGGCAGCGGCCCGCGAACGGGCCAGCATCGCCTTCTCAGG
>NZ_JAVRBF010000155.1:0-2559 GCF_032436805.1 Streptomyces sp. P17
CAAGAGGTCCTGGTTGTTCAGGTCAATTCACGGATTCCCACCCGCCCGCAACGATCAGTTTGTTCACGGGCTCTTAGAGGACCATCCCTTCTGCAGCCCTCACAAGTAGGGTTGTGACCTCTCGGTCCCGGTGGGTGCATGGCCATGGGTGCGAGCCGTTCGACGGCCTGCATGAGTTCCGCCAGCCCCGCCGGGCCGAGGCCGTCTGATCGGCTTCAGGGACACGCCCCGCAGAGGGCCGATTAATGAGCTCCCGGCAGACGACCTCACCACCGGGCAGGTGCTCCGCCACAGGCACAGGAGTACGACCTTCGTGTTCATCGGATGGGACTGGGCGACCGAAACCCACGACGTGACCGTCATGGACGACACCGGAAAGCGCATCGACCGGTGGGAACTCACCCACACCGAGGAGGGGTTCACCAAGACCTTGGCCCGGCTGCGCAAGCACGGCGACCCGGCAGACCTGCCCGTAGCCATCGAGACCACCCGCGGACTGGCCGTCGACCGGCTGCTGGCCGCCGGCCATCCGATCGTGCCGGTCCACCCCAACGCCTTCAACGCCATGCGGGCGCGCTGGGGCGCCTCCAAGGCCAAGACCGACGCCGGCGACAGCATGAAACTCGCCGACTACCTGCGCACCGACGGCCATCTCCTGCCCCGGCTGGAACCCACCGAGCAGGCCACCCTCGACCTCCAGGCCCTCACCCGGCAGCGCGCCGACCACATCGAGGCCAAGGTCGCCGCCGTCAACCAGCTCGCCGCACTGCTGGACGAGCACTGGCCCGGCGGCAAGGCCGTCTTCTACGAACTCGACAGCGACATCGCCATGGCCTTCCTGGAGCGCTACCCCGCCCCGGCCTCCGCCGCCAAGCTCACCGCCGGACGCCTCGAAGCCTGGTGCAAGCGCCACGGGTACTCCGGCAAGAAGCCCGGCAGCACCCTGATCGAACGTCTGCGCTCGGCCCCGAAGGCCGCCTCCCGCCTGAGTGAGCAGGTCGCCGGACAGCTCGTCCGCGTCCAGGTCCAGCTGGTGCAGGGCATACGCGCGACGATCCGCGCCCTCGACAAGTCCATCGCCGAAGCAGCCGAAACCCATCCCTACGCGCCGCTGTTCGCCACCATGCCGCGCATCGGCAAGGTCAGCCTCGGACAGGTCATCGGGGAGATCGGCCCGATCCTGGAACGGTCCCGGACCTGCGAACAGCTCATCGCCGAGGCCGGCGTTGTCCCCGTGACCCGCGCCTCGGGCAAGGCCCGCACGGTCTCCTTCCGCTTCGCGACCAACCGAAGAGCCCGCGTCGCACTGACCACCTTCGCCGACAACAGCCGCCACGGCAGCGACTGGGCCGCGAAGATCTACAACGACGCCCGAGCGCGCAAGAAGAGACACCCGCATGCCATCCGCATCCTGGCCCGCGCCTGGCTGCGGGTGATGTGGGCCTGCTGGCGCACCGGCGTCTGCTACGACCCCGCCATCCACCAAGCCAACAGCAAGATCAAAACGGCCACGGACATGCCGCTGGCGGCATAGAGGTTGACTCAGGAAACTCATGCGCGCCGCTCCTTCCGGAAGGTGGCCACCAGGTAGGGGATGATCACGACGAGCGAGATCAGCAGCAGGACGACCGCGATCGCGGAGCCGTACCCGATCCGGCTGGACTCGCCGATGATGTTGTTGGTGACCAGGATCGAGAGCAGCTCGGTGCCCTCGGCGCCCTTGTTGAAGACGAAGACCAGGTCGAAGGCGCGCAGGGCCTCGATGATGGTGACGACCAGGACGACGGTGTTGGTGGGCCGCAGCGTCGGGAAGACGACGTTCTTGAACGTCTGCCACTCGTTGGCCCCGTCGAGGGCGGAGGCCTCCCGCAGCGCGGGGTCGACGCCCTTGAGGCCGGCCAGGTACAGGATCATCATGTAGCCGGTGTGGCGCCAGGACGCGGCGATGAGGATCGCCCAGAGGTTGAGGTCCGGGTCGCCGATCCAGTCGATGTACTTGCCGGGCTCGTTGGCCCCGATGAGGCTGTTGATCAGGCCGGTGTCGGGGTTGTAGATGAGCTGCCAGACGAAGCCGATGACGGCCATCGACAGCACGACCGGCAGGAAGAAAGCCGTCTGGTAGACCCGGCTGAAGCGGATCTTCTTGTCCAACTGCACGGCCAGGAACAGGCCCAGCGGCGTCGGGATCGCGATCAGCACGACGAACCAGATGACGTTGTGCTGGACGGCCGGCCAGAACTGCGGGTTCTGCTCGAAGAGTTCACGGAAGTTCTGCAGCCCGACCCACTGGATGGAGTCGAAGCCGATGCCGTCCCAGGTGGTGAAGGCGAGGGCGATGGAGGCCAGGGCGGTGATCCAGACGAGAGCGACGTGCAGGATCGTCGGAAGGCCGGCCATCAGGCCGAGCGTGATCCGGTCGCGGCGGGTCAGCAGGCGCTGGTGGCCCTGCGGAACCCGCCTCTTCGGCGTCGCGGTGCCGGAGGGGGAGTGTCTAATCAACGGCGGATCTGATGATCAAGGAGACGCCAGAGATGACCGACACCGTCGTTGAGCAGGAGC
>NZ_JAVRBF010000271.1:0-557 GCF_032436805.1 Streptomyces sp. P17
TCGAACTGGCCGAGACCATCGAAGAGCGTGATCCGCATTATCTGGGCGTGCTCTCGACTCGCAAGCGGTCGGTCAGTCAGATCGACATTTCGGTCGAGGCGGCGTCAGACGCGCCCGAGGATGTGGCCAGGGCCGATATGGTGCGTGACTGGCTTAAGCGCGACGAGCTGACCGAAGAGCTGTTCGACATCCTTGACGCCATCGGCAAGGGCTATTCCTTCACCCGCATCCACTGGGACAGCTCGGAAGGTCAGTGGGAGCCGAAACGGCTGGAGCGCCACGACCCGCGCTGGTTCCGCTTCCGGCGTGACGATCTGATGACCCCGGTGCAACTGAGCGATACCGGCACCGAGCTTGCGCTTGACCCGTTCGGCTACATCTTTGCCAATATCAGCGCCAAATCCGGGCTGCATCTGCGGTCCGGGCTGGCGCGGGTGGCTGCCTGGGGCTGGATGTTCAAGGCCTTCACCTTGCGCGACTGGTCGATCTTCACCCAGACCTATGGCCAGCCGCTGCGGGTGGGGAAATGGCAGTCCGGGGCCAGCGAGGGCGAAAAG
>NZ_JAVRBF010000272.1:0-557 GCF_032436805.1 Streptomyces sp. P17
GAGGTCGGTGATGAAGCGCTGCCCAGCCCTCAGCAGGGCGGTGAACAGGGCTGGGTTGAATCGGATCGGGTAGGTGGCGAAATCGAAGCCGCGTTCACCGGCGGCGAGGATGGCGAGGATGGCGCGGTCGAGTCCGAGGATGCCGAGGCCCCACTGCACCTGGTACAGGTAGTGCATCGGCACCCGATCGGTACCGGCCCGTCCCCATGCGTGGGCATCGCGGAGCGGGTCGTCCCAGTCGTCGCCGGTGAGGATGTCGCGCCGGTCAGCGGTTTTCGCCTCGACCAGCACCCCGTCTGTGGTGACCGCATCTGGGTTGTACAGCGCCCAGTCGTGGCGGGGATGCACATGGGTGCCCGCCATCGCGTCGTCGTAGATGAGAGGCGTGGGCCATGAGGTGGTGAGGGATCGCCGCTCAGCGACCATGCCGAGGACAGCAGCCTCCAGCATGGTGCCGTGCCACATCGCCGGGGTCTGGGGGTGGACAGTGCCGGCGATCTTGTCGGCGATGAGCTGGTCGCGGTGGGTCCATGGGGACAGTCCGCAGGCGGCGGCGA
>NZ_JAVRBF010000273.1:0-557 GCF_032436805.1 Streptomyces sp. P17
TGTTCGCTTATTTCGAAGGGCTGGAAGATGATATTGGTGAACCCATCGAATGCGATGTCATCGCTATCTGTTGCGACTATCAGGAAATGACGATTGAAGAGATCATTGATCAATATTCTGACCTGATCGATATTGAAGACATGAAAGCATCCATTGCTAATGATGATATTGATTGGATTGAAGATCGTTATGATTATGTGAAGGAGGTGATGGAGCAACACACTACTGTCATTGGATATAACCATGAAGACTGGTCTGGTCTTATCATCCAGTCATTCTAATAGGCTCAGATTACCACATAACGGACGTTCTAGCATAGGTTATACGGTAGAGCGTCCAATCTGATAATGAAGCTTACAATGTGTTAGGGGTGCATTATGGCCATGTATCATACAAGTCCTATCGGCGATAGCGGATTCACTGAGAAAGAAGAACTCACATTCATTAATCAATATATCCAAACTCTCCTTTGGTCTTCAATTACTACTGACCCTGAGACGGGAGACATTATTGAAGGCTTGGGATGTGAAACATCTAGTCAATCGATGGACGCTCAG
>NZ_JAVRBF010000156.1:0-2545 GCF_032436805.1 Streptomyces sp. P17
TGGGTGTCCCTGAACAACGGGGACGGCACGTTCCAGGACCCGCAGCTGGTCGTCAGCAACTTCGCCTACGACGCGGGTGGTTGGCGGGTGGAGAAGCACCCGCGCTTCCTGGCCGACGTGACCGGGGACGGCCGCGCGGACATCGTGGGCTTCGGGAATGCCGGGGTCTGGGTGTCCCTGAACAACGGGGACGGCACGTTCCAGGACCCGCAGCTGGTCGTCAGCAACTTCGCCTACGACGCGGGCGGCTGGCGGGTCGAGAAGCACCCCCGCTTCCTGGCCGACCTGACCGGCGACCGCAGCGCGGACATCGTCGGCTTCGGGGACGCCGGGGTCTGGGAGGCCCTCAACGGCGGCAAGGGCGCGTTCGGGAATCCGCAGCTGGTGGTGGAGAACTTCGCCTACGACGCGGGCGGCTGGCGGGTGGAGAGGCACCCGAGGTTCGTGGCCACAAGGGCGTAGGCGCACGGGAAGAGGCGGTCCGCCGGGCTCCACGAGCCCGGCGGACCTGCGCGTCTCAGTTCCCGGAGACGGTGACCTTCTCGTCGTTCTTCAACTGCTCCACCAGCGTCTTCACCTTCGCCTTGTCCCAGACGAGGTTGCCGCCCGAGGAGCCCGAGATCGGCATGTTCATCGACTTGCCCTCGCCGCCCGTGACGCCCTTCATCGCCCAGAACATCGACGCCAGGTTGAACAGGCCCATCTCCTTGTCGACGATGAGGGTGTCCAGACCGGCGCTCATCGTCGGGTACAGCTTGAAGGGGTTGAGCACGGTGCTCGGCGTGGCGGCCTGGTTGGCCAGGGCCGCGAGGAACTTCTGCTGGTTCTTCGTACGGTCCAGGTCGGAGCCGGCCAGCGCGTACCGGGTACGGACGAAGGCGAGCGCCTCCTCGCCGTTCAGGGTCTGCTTGCCCTCCTTGAGGTCGGCGCCGGACTTGGAGTCCTTGATACCGCCCTTCGGGATGTCCATCTCCACGCCGCCGACCGCGTCCACGATGTTCGCGAAGCCGGCGAAGCCGATCTCGACGTAGTGGTCGATGCGCAGACCGGTGTTGAACTCGACCGTCCGCACCAGCAGCTCGGGGCCGTCCTCCGCGTAGGCGGCGTTCAGCTTCACGCGCCGGCCCGTGCCCGGGTACGTCTTGCCGGACTCCGAGCCCACGAAGGTGGGGATCTCCACGTCCGAGTCACGGGGCAGCGAGATCAGCGTCGGGCCGTTGTCGCCGGTGTGCAGAATCATCATCGAGTCCGTGCGCTTGCCCTCGGCGGACCCGGTGTGCAGCTTCTTCTTCTCCTCGGCGGACATGCCCGCGCGGCTGTCCGAGCCGACGATCAGGTAGTTCGTACCCTCGCCCGCCTCCGGCCGGTCGATGACCTTGCTCAGGTCGACCTCGCGGTTGAGCTTGGAGTCGGCCCAGAAGTAGGTGCCGATGGTGGTGACGACGAGCACGGTGACGACGGTGATCGCGGTCCACTTGATACGGCGCCGCCAGTTCGGCGCGGGCCGCGGCTCGCGCATGCCGGTACCGCCCCCGCCACCGCCGGGGGGTGAGCCGTAGACCTGCCCGGTGTTGTAGCCGCTGTCGTAGCCGTCATGGCCCTGGCCGTCGACGTACGACGGCTGGGACGGCACTCCGTACGGCGGCGCGGCCTGGCCCCCGCCGGGGGGTGCCGCCGGGCCGCGGCGGACCTGCCGCATGACGCGCGCGCCATCCGGCTGTGCGCTTGCACTGCCGTGTCCGTAGCCGCTGCCGCGGTTGTTGTCGGACCATCCCTCGGGCCAGTTGTTCATGCGCCCCAGTGTGCAGGGAACGGCTGTGTGTCTTACAAGGGCCGGCGAAAAATAGGGGCACGGCTGTTGCGAACCCAACACAAAGTCCCCGGATCGTCCCGCGGCATAAGGTGGAGGCCATGACAGACCAGGTCCCTACTGCGGAATCGGGCACTCCGGACATCCCGGGCAGGCCGACGTCCGCGTCCCGCACGACGCTGAGCCACATCATGACCCACAGTGACACCAACCTTCTGGGCACGGTGCACGGCGGGGTGATCATGAAGCTGGTCGACGACGCGGCGGGTGCGGTGGCGGGCCGCCACAGCGGGGGCCCGGCGGTCACGGCGTCCATGGACGAGATGGCGTTCCTGGAGCCGGTCCGGGTGGGTGACCTGGTCCATGTGAAGGCCCAGGTCAACTGGACCGGCCGCACCTCGATGGAGGTGGGCGTCCGGGTCCTCGCGGAACGCTGGAACGAATCCACCCCGCCCACCCAGGTCGGCTCGGCCTACCTGGTCTTCGCAGCGGTGGACGCCGACGGCAAGCCCCGAAGGGTCCCCCCGGTGTTCCCGGAAACCGAACGGGACAAGCGCCGCTACCAGGAAGCCCAGATCCGCCGAACCCACCGCCTGGCCCGCCGCAGGGCAATCATGGACCTACGGGAGAAGAGGGCGGCGGAGGGCATCGAGGACTAGGGGTGTTTTGAAAGTCCTGTGCGGTGCCCGCGGTGTTCGGTGCGTGCCCTCGGCGTGCCGGACGAAGGCCCTCGTA
>NZ_JAVRBF010000274.1:0-555 GCF_032436805.1 Streptomyces sp. P17
TCGCTGGTACGCCAATTCCGAGACCAGCGCCTGCCTGCACTTCTTTGATGTCCGGTAGCTTCTGCTGGCCCGCATCTTTCGGAGCAGTATCTCTATACCGTGTGAGGGCAGCGTTAGTAAGCGGACCAACAATGCCATCAGGGACAAGCTTGTTTGTACGTTGGAAGGCTCTGACGGCTGCATCCGTGGTCTTACCAAAGTCACCATCAATTTCCAGATCATGCCCAGCAAGTTTGAGCATAGCCTGTAGATCACGCACACCAGCACCAACGGAACCAAGACGAAGATACCCAGACCGGGTTTGTGATACGGAGTTGGTACCACCATACTGACGATAAAATTTTTCAAGGTCCGTATCATAGTTGTTCTTTCTGTAGTTCTTGCCATTGTAAACGCGAGCAAAACCAGACCAGTCATGGTCACGCAGAGCGGGAACCAGATTGTTCTTTTCAATGAAACGGATCATCAAACGAACCTGCCCCAAGAAGCCTGAACGTGCTTCAGAAACCAGTTCATCAACAGACGAATAACCCAGGAATTTCAAGTGGCTACCCA
>NZ_JAVRBF010000157.1:0-2429 GCF_032436805.1 Streptomyces sp. P17
ATGTATGCGGTATCGTGCTCCAGATCCTTTAACTGGTTCTTTGCGACCAGTTGAGATTTTGAAAAGTGCCGAACATGGAAAGGTTTTTTATCAAGGTTTAATGGCTTGCGGCTCTGTTTGGCATTGCCCTGTTTGCGCTGCAAAAATCGCTGAACGTAGACGGATTGAACTCAAAGAGGCTTTAGATTCTGCAAAAGAGAAAGGCTATAAGAGTCACTTTGTTACTCTCACTTTTCCCCACGGAATAAGCGATGATTTGAACGATATACTTTCGAAAATGCGTAACGCTTACCGTAGACTTTCAAGCGGTAAAAATGCCATTAAATCATTAATTAAGAGAGTTGACGAAAATAACCAAATCCACGGATTTATTCGAGCTGTTGAGGTTACACACGGCAAGAACGGCTTTCATCCTCACATCCATATGATTGTTTTTACCAACGATGGGATCACATCTTCAGCCCTAGAGATTTTTTATAAAAAAGCATGGAAGAATGCTTGCATTAACTCCGGCTTACCTGAACCAAATCAACATGGCTGTACTGTCAAAGATGGATCTTATGCTTCAGATTATGTTTCCAAATGGGGCATTGAAGACGAAATGACAAAGGCCAATGCTAAAACAACAAAACGTAAAGGTCTTACCCCTTGGGGACTTCTGCAAGCTTCGTTACTAGGTAACGATGAGGAGTATCCAGCGGAAAAGGCTAATGCTTTATTTTTGGTTTATGCCAATGCTTTTTCAGGTCAAAGACAGCTTTATTGGTCAAATGGACTTAGAAAACTGTTACACATTTCAAGAGAGGAATCTGACGAAACGATTGTTAGTAAACCTGACGATGTACGCTCTTATCTTTTGGCTCAGGTGACTTTGCAACAGTGGAAAGCGGTCTTACTTCTCAAACAAGAATCAAATCTACTTGGTGTGGCTGAATCAAACCCTTTGGCCATTTCCCCGTTTTTAGAAAGCATCACTCAGCAAGCGATCGAATACTGCGGACGACGACGAGACTTAGGAGGAGGAGCAAGTAAGAGAGAGCTGCTAAAAACTTAGTCGGCATATAGGAAGGTTGCCCCCTCCCTAAATGCCTAAACATAATTATTGAAAGGAATAACTATGTCTAATTCATATCCTATTGAAAACGATTCGTTTTATAAACGTATTTCTCAGCTATCTGCCACGATTGGTTTAAATCCAGCCGAACGCGTTGTATTTTTGTCGAGCTTTGAATCTTGGTACCACTTTCAGCCCTATTCGGTTTATAGCTCGATTTGTACTGCTGCAATCTCTGCATTAGAGGAGCTATCTCATGAGAAGTGTTGATTGGGAAAATGCTCTTAAATTTTTTGCACCGATTGAGAGGAGCAAGCGAATACACAAGAATTTTGTTTACCGTTTCCAGCATCTCGGTATACCTGACGAAATTGCAGCTTCCTCCGTGGGTGTCGAATTAGATCAGGTTTACAGGTGGGATGATGGCGAAGATATACCATTTCTTGTTAAACGAGTCTGGGAGCTGGAATCTCGTAAATTTACCCCTAATCAGTCTGACTTCAAAGGTTGGACATTTGCCGCTGGGCGTATTGTTACACCTGAAGGAGCCAGATACACAGAACGCCAGTTAAGGTATGCACTTTTTCTTTTTGACCAACTTCCATAAAGAAGCATATGTGTGAGTTGAGATTTTTTTCATAGCTCGGTTGTTATGTAAGAAACGGAAAGGGGCCCCGTTTCGGCGGGGAAAGGATCCGTTTCTTATATGACGACCGAGAGACAAGCGGAAAGAAAGTTTTGTGATCTACTAAATTTAAATCCGCGCGTCAGTTGCCACTAAATTATTCGTATGGTATTAATAGGCGTATTCAAAAGAGGTTGTTTATATGAAACTCGAAGATAGAAATAAGGTTAGTCGGTCTTTCCGTTTAGAACCACACGTAGATGAAAAGCTTTTGAAGCTAACACAGATGCTGGGAGTTAGTATTCATGCTTATATCGTCACTGAGATAGGAAAGGCCATTAATCGCGATTATCTTGCTTTTCAACTTCAAGACACACAGAAAGATGCACTTGACCAGATGGTTAAACTGTTTGGTTCTGTTGTCCAAGAAAATCCTGATTCTGAACAATAGATATAAAAAAACCCAATAGTCCCTAAACTATTGGGTTTTCACTTTCGGATTGGTTAGAGCCTTTCCAAAAGGACGTTGTTAATTGTGAGTGCAATTAACTTTGGTTGTTAACGGTTTAATTAACGGTTTAATTATGAGTGATGATAACTTTGGTTGCAACCCCTCTCTGGCGGTTTCGCATGCTCTCCCTGCGCAGCGGGGGGGGCATGTGGAATTGCCAGAATTGGGAGCGCCCCTTGGTATAGTTACCAAAACTTCTTCACCCCCCTCTAAACTGCCTGTAATTCAGGGTGTTTAGA
>NZ_JAVRBF010000158.1:0-2472 GCF_032436805.1 Streptomyces sp. P17
GTCTTTGGCCGGTGCGGCGAGGGTGCGTGCCGGGCGCCGTGGGTGCTGTGCGGGACTTTCAAAACACCCCCTAGAGCAGCGACGGCACCTCGGCGGCCGAGACCTCCTTCGCCGCGCGCTCCAACGCGCTCGCCAGGAGGGCGAGATCGGTCGGGCCGTTGCCGAGTTCGCGGACCGGGCGGCGGGTCGGCGGGTCGCCCATGCGGTGCCATTCCAGCGGTACGACCGTGGGGCGCAGGGTCGCGGTGCGGGGGATACGGCCGGTGACCCGGCCGCCCTGGAAGGCGGTGACGCGTCCGTCCGCACAGGTCAACCTGCCGCGCCCGGGCGCCGGTTCGTCCGGTCCCGTGGCGGGGGCGTCGAGGGTGACCCGCAGGGTGGCCCTGCGCGCCGGCTCCGACTCGGCCGTACGGCCGTCCGCACCCGTCGCCGCCACCAGGTGGACGCCGAGTCGCTCGCCCTCCCGGGCCACCGCCTCCAGCGCCCGTATGACCGACCCCGCGGCCGGTCTGCCGGGGGAGCCGAGGGCGGGGGAGACCAGGGCGTCGAGGTCGTCCACGACCACCACCAGTCGGGGCAGCGGCGGTGCCGCCTCCGTCTGGCGACGGGATGCCGCCGGGCGCAGCCGCAGGGTGGAGCTGGGCGGGGCGTCCAGGTCAGCGGCTCCGCCGGGACTGGTGGCCGTGCGCTGGGTGACCATACGGCCCGAGACCACCCGGCCCGCGTGCCACTCGGCGAAGTGGGAGCGGCCCAGCAGCTCGGCCCGCCGCTTCAGCTCGGCGCTCAGGGACTGGGCGAACTCCCGCATCCGGACCGGGTCGTTGGCGGCGAGGTGGGTGGTGACATGCGGGACGTCGGTGCACACGCGCAGTCCGTCCCCGCCGCTGCCGCCCCCGCCCGTGCTGTCCCGGCCGTCCATCAGGACCATGGTCAGCCGGTCCGGACGCTCAGCGGCGGCGAGCGAGGCGACGAGCGCCCGCAGCAGTTCCGTACGCCCGCTGCCCGCGGGACCCTCGATCAGCAGATGCGGTCCGTCCGCCGCGAGGTCCGCGGCGACCGGGCCGCGCGGACCGGCGCCGAGCACGGCACACGCGCGTCCGCCGAGCGCCTCGGCGTCGTCGGCGGCGTCCGCCCAACGGGCCATCAGGGACGCGGGGGTGGCCCGGGCGAGGCCCAGCTCGTCCAGCAGCCGGGCCGCCTGGGGCAGCGGCGCGGACACCCGCGCCTGCCGCTCTCCCACGACGCCGTCCGGCCGCAGCGGTGCCAGGGCCCGCGCGAACCGCTCGGCCCAGGGGAGCGAGACGGCGTCCACGGTGGCGACGGTGCCGGGGGCCACGGGGGCGGGGTCGGCATGGGCGTCCGCTCCGGCGGTGCGGGCGACCCGCATCAGCCGCAGGGCGGTCGCCACATCGCCGCTCAGCAGGGCGACCGCGCCGCACTCCCGGAACGCCGGGGCCGCGGCGCAGGCCGCCCGGTAGGTGTCGGTGACCGGAGAGGCGGGGGAGGCGGGGGGTGTCTCGGCGAGGCACAGGACGTGGATCCCGGCCCGCGGCCCGTCCGACGCCAGCCGGGCCACGGCCTCCCGGACATCGGCACCACCGGGGTCTCCGTCCACCACGACGACGGTGTGCGGCCCGGCGAAGTGGTCGGCCGGGTCGGCCTGGGCCCAGGAAGGGCGGCGGGCGGGGGTCGTGGAGGGCTGCTCGCCGTGCTGGTCGTCCAGCCGCCGGAGCAACTCGTCCGTGCGGGCCGTGGCCTGTTCGCGGTCGTGGGCCAGCAGCAGTCGGCAGTCCTGGCCGTGGGACGGCCGCAGATGCGGGAGCCAGCCCAGCCAGGACCACTCGGCGGTGCGCTCCTCCAGCGGGCGCGAGCGGTCCGCGCTGATCAGCACGATCTCCAGGGCGTACGGCGAGTGCAGCGCGGCGAGCTGGGCCACCACCGCGCGGGCAAGACCGGCCAGCCGCGCGCGCGGACCGGCGAGACCCAGGGCACCGGCCTCGCGCAGATCGGCGGTGACCGGTACGGCGGGCAGCAGCCCGGAGCCGTCGGGGGCCGGCCGGTCGGCCGTACCGAGCCGGACGGTGAGCGCCTCGGGGTGGTCCGGGCCGCGCTCCCACAGGCGGGGGCCGGGACCGAGGGCGGTGAGCAGCAGGGCGGCGGGGTCCGGCCAGGTCTCCGGGAGCCCGTCGGCGGCGGGGTGCTCGTCCGCCGCCGCGGCGCCCTGCTCGTCGTAGGCCTCGCGTCCGGGCGCCCCCTGCTCGCCGCGGCCGCCGGTCAGCCGTCGCGCCCACGCGCTGAGGCCACCGCGCCTGCGCACGCCCTGCGGGACGTCGGTGCCGCGCAGGGGGGTTCCTTTGCGGCCGCTGCCGTCGCCACCGGCGGAGGCCGTGCCGCGACGGGCGCGGGCGTCGGTGGGGAGGCCGTCGCGGCCGGTGTCCTCGGTGGGGCGGCCGTCGGAGGCGGGTGTACCCG
>NZ_JAVRBF010000275.1:0-552 GCF_032436805.1 Streptomyces sp. P17
TCTTCTTCATCAGGTTGGCTTGCTAACCACAACAAAGGTTTTTTAGTGGTTAATGATCTGATTTGTAATCGGCTATTATCTTCAAGTTTGATTCTTCTTTGAACAAGCATTATCACCTCACAAATTTTAAATGAGCTTAAGGACTGCATTTTTTTATCTGCGTAATGAGCTGAATGGCTAGTATGGCTGAGCGTGTTTTGACAGCCTGATGATCATGCTCAATGATGTTGATAATTGCTGACTCTATAAACCTCAGCCAAGCAGCGAGAATTTCAGCATCTCCGGCAAGAGCTAATAGACAGGCGTCCTTAACATAAGATTGATATTCATCACGGCATTCGACAAGGGAATTAACCCCGATAGGATCCCACTCCTCCCACAGGAAATTGTCTACGATATCAATTAACGGTTCGGTGATTGAATACGTATTTTGAAGCTGGTCAATATGATGCTGGAAGACCCGTTCCATTCCTAGTATGTGAAATGAATGTAACGGTTGTTTATCAACGAAATAAAAGGCCTGGTTATCCAAAGTAACTGATTCACCTGAGA
>NZ_JAVRBF010000159.1:0-2464 GCF_032436805.1 Streptomyces sp. P17
TCACGGGCTTTCCTCCGGGCTTCCCTTCGGTCTTGCGTTTCCGACTCTATCAGATCTTTCCGATCCGATTTCCTCGGTGCTTTCCGGCCTCTCGGCCTTCCGGCGGTGTTGACTTTATCAGATCCTCTCGGAGTCTGACGCCCAGTCAACCGGGCTTGTCCTCGCGGCCGTTGGGCCGTTCCGACGTCTCAAACCTTAGCGGATTCCCCTGGCAGTTCCTAATCGGGCTGCCGAGTCCCATTCGAATTGAATTCGGGCACGCCGAATTCATCCCGGCTGGGAGATCGTGCTGGTGGTTTTGAGGTGCCGCTCATGCGGCGGAGGTGCTGTCGCAGAACCGTTACGGCTCGGCGGCAACCCGAAGAACTTTACGGATCGGGGAGGGGGGTGTCAAGCGACGCCTGTCAAGATCTTTAATCCAGGTCGGTCAGCCGGCCGCCGGCGTCCGGCTGGGCGTGTTCCACCCTGCGCAGGAGGCGGGTGAGGACCTCGCCGAGGGCCGTGCGCTCCTCAGCGGAGAGGTCCTGGAGCAGGTCCTCCTCGAAGCCGGAGGCGAGGCGCATGGCCTCCATCCACTTCTCGCGACCCTCTGTCGTGAGCTCAACGATGACCCGGACCCGGTTGGACTCGTCACGCTCCCGGGTGACCAGGCCCTCGGTGACCATGCGGTCGATCCGGTGGGTCATCGCGGCCGGCGTCAGGCCGAGGCGCTTGGCGAGCTCACTCGGACCCAGCCGGTACGGGGCGCCCGAGAGGACGAGGGCCTTGAGGACCTCCCACTCCGTGTTGCTGATGCCGAGGGTGGCGGTCTGGCGGCCGTAGGCGACGTTCATACGGCGGTTCAGCCGGGACAGCGCCGAGACGATCTTCTCGACCTGGGGGTCGAGGTCCCGGAACTCGCGCTGGTAGGCGGCGATCTGCTCTTCGAGTGTCGGCTCGCTGCTGATGCCGGAGTTGTCGCCCATGGGCCGCAGTATCGCACGGCAGTAGTTGGCGTTGAAGTCCTTCCATGTGTACTCTTTAGCTTCGAACTTTAGCTTTGAAGTCTTCAGGTCTAACCACTTCAGGCCTAACTATTTGAGAGAGGTGAACGTGACCAGGGCGATGGGCGCAGCGATGCGCCGGATCCATGTGGGTAACGCACTCAGCGCGTTCGGGCTCGGCTTCACGGTCCCGTATCTGTACGTCTACGTGGCGCAGGTGCGGGGCCTTGGTGCCGTCACGGCGGGGCTCGTGCTCGCCGTGTTCGCCGTGGCCGCGCTGGTCGTGCTGCCGTTCGCCGGGCGGGCGATCGTCCGGCGCGGCCCGCTTCCGGTGCTGCTCGCCGCCCTGGTCACCGCCGCCCTTGGTGCGCTGAGCCTCGGGCTCGCGGGGAACGCCACGGCTGTGCTGCTGTCGGCTGCCGCGCTCGGTGCCGGTCAGGCCGTGATGCAGCCGGCGCTGGCGACGATGATCGTGGACGTGTCAACTGCGGAGACCCGGTCGCGGGCTTTCGCGACGCAGTTCTTCCTGCAGAACCTCGGGCTCGGTGTCGGTGGCCTCATCGGTGGTCACCTGGTCGACACGTCTCGCGTTTCCTCCTTCACCCTGCTCTTCGCGATCGAGGCGGCGATGTTCCTGCTGCTGGTCGTGGTCATGGCGACGGTGCGGATGCCGCACTCGCCGCGGATCGGGGACGCGCCCGGGCGGTCGGGGAAGGGCAGCTGGAAGCAGTTGCTCGGGAACCGGGCGATGGTGCAGCTGTGTGTGCTGGGCTTCGTGCTGTTCTTCGCCTGCTACGGCCAGTTCGAGTCCGGGCTGAGCGCGTACGGCGTGGCGGCCGCCGGGATCTCCACGTCGGCGCTCGGGACGGCGCTGGCCGCGAACACGGCGATGATCGTCGTGGCGCAGTTCGCCGTGCTGAAGTTCGTGGAGCGGCGGCGTCGGTCTCGGGTGATCGCGGGGGTCGGGCTGATCTGGGCGGTGGCCTGGGTCGCGGCCGGGTACGCGGGGCTTGGGCAGGGCAGCCAGGAGATGGCTACGGCGGCCTTCGTCTCGACGTATGCGCTGTTCGGGCTGGGTGAGGCGATGTTGTCGCCTACGGTCGCGCCGTTGGTGGCGGATCTGGCGCCGACGGGTATGGCTGGGCAGTACAACTCAGCGTTCGCCCTGGTGAAGCAGTTGGCTCTGGCGGTGGGGCCGGCGGTGGGTGGGCCGATGGGGGCCGCGCTGCATGCGCCGTACATCGTGACGTTCTTGCTGTTCTCGCTGGGCATCACGGTCCTGGCGCTGCGCCTGGGCCGCCGTCTGACGCCCGAGCAGGACCAGCCGGCCCTGGCGAGGAGCCGGGTGGTGGCGACGGGTGGCACGGCCCCGGCGCGGGCACACGCCTGAATTTCCTCACCCCCGCCGCCCCTGCCCTCCCCCAGAGGGGGGACCCCACCGTCCCCTGGGGGCTGCCGCCCCCAGACCCCCGCTTCGGCCC
>NZ_JAVRBF010000016.1:0-127475 GCF_032436805.1 Streptomyces sp. P17
GCCGGCTCCGTACCGGAGCCGGACTCGTGTCACGCCGTCAGCCCTGCCGTGTCAGAAGACCCGGACGGTAGGGCCATTGGCCGTAGTCGCCGCCGGAGTTGGGGTCGCGCCCCTGGTAGAGGAACTGCAGGTTGCAGGGATCGACGGTGAAGGTCTGATCCGCGGTGGTGCGGATCAGTTCGCCATGGCTGATGTCGTTGGTCCAGGTGGCGCCACTGTTGGCCGTGCCGGCGAAGGGGTTGCTCTCGGTCGCGGCCTGGGGTGTCCATGAGCCGTTCAGACTGGTGGCCGTGAACGAGCGGAAGTAGCGGCCCTGCGAGCCGATCGCTTCGACGATCATGAGGTAGCGGTTCTGGCCCTGGAGCTTGTAGACCTGCGGGGCTTCGAACAGGTTGTTCGTCGTGTCGCTCATGATCGTTGTGTACGACGAGCCGAAACTGCCCGGGAAGTTCCCGATGGGCATGCTGGCCCGGTAGATCTTGCCGTTGTCTCCGGCGAAGAACAGGTACATGTTCGTGCCGTCAGCGATGAGCGTCTGGTCGATGGGCCCTGTTCCGGAGTCGGGGAGGCTTCCGGAGAAGAGCACCTGCTGTGCTGACCAGCCATTGGGGTTGGTGGGGTCGCTCGACGTCCGGTAGGAGAAGGCGCTCCCACCACCCCACTGGTAGGCGAGCACCCAGATGTTCTTCGGCGCGAAGTAGAAGAGCGTGGGCGCGACGGTGGAATTCGACATCGTGTTCTGGCTGGCCGAGGCCATCTCCGGCCAGTTGGAGAACAGGCCGAAGTTCATCGAACCCCAGCCCGATCCCGCTCCCGCGCCGTGCGTCGTCGCATAGACGAGATGCTTGCCGTTGTAGGGGGCGACGGTGAAGTCCTTGAGCGAGGCCCACCCAGCCTTGGGCTGCGCCAGCGCGCCCGTTGATGTCCAGCGGTATGTCGACGGAAGATCGCACGGGCCGGTATTGCCGCCGCCGACCTTGACGAGCTGCCACTGCTGGTTGGCGCCGCCCCAGTCGTCGTACTGGACGATGTTCGCGTTGTCGGCGGTGGAGCCGCCCTGTACTTCGAGGGCCTTGTTGCTGGAGCGCGCGATGAGCCTCACGTACCCGTCCGAGCTGTCGGCCAGTCGCCACTGCTGGTTGGTGCCGTTCAGGTCGGCCCACTGGACGATGGAGCCGCCGTTGGCGGTGGAGAAGTTTTGGACGTCCAGCACCTTGCCGGAGTGGCGGGACTTGATGCGGTAGTAACCGCCGCCCGAGTCGACGAACTGCCACTGCTGCTGGGTCTGATCGTTCCTGGTCCATTGGGTGATGCGCGCGCCGTCGTTGGTCGCCCGGTTGTAGACGTCCAGGGCCTTACCGCTGTTGCGGTTGACCAGCACGTACGAGGCGTTGGGGTCCACGGTCGCCGCGTCGGCGGGCTGGGCACCGAGGAAGGTGGCCACGAACAACAAGGGCACCAGGACGGCGAGTAAGCGTCTTGGACGGACCAGGGAAGGGTGGTGAAACCACATCACAGGGCACTCCTTTGGGGGCGGGGGTGCGGTGACCCGATGAACCGCGGAGCGGACTGCCGGGAGCAGAGGGAATCGCGAAACGTTTCGAAGAATTCCCGGAAGCTTCGACGCCACAAGCTAGGAATGTGGGGCCCTTTGGTCAAGGCCTGTCGCCGATCTGTCCACAAACAGTGCCTGCCCTTTCGGCTTGACAGGCCGTCCCGCCGACCGTGTGCCGGCGCCCTATGGCATCCGGCGAATGTGGCGCCGGGGACTCGTCCTCCGGCGCCGAGATCATGGAAAGTTTCGGGCGAGGATCGGAAACTTCTGCTGCGGGAGTATTGACGAGCCATCGTCAATACCCCAATCATCCCTGTCTGAGAACCCGGCCGACGTTCGGGATATCGAACCGCGCGTTGGCCCTGGGTATTCCGTGCTGCACCGCGGATCCCCGCACAGCAGCACAACAGATCCGCACGCCAAAGCACCTGCGCCACCCCATTTCGTTCCGGTGAGGTTCGCACCAGCGCATCCTGGCTCTTCGCGCAGTCGGAGAGGTACGCGACGCCGCGTGGCGGTCCCCCGGCCGAGCCGCGATGGAGTGCCCCCATGCCTGTGTCGAAACAGCGCCGCCGCCTGCCGTACGTCACCCGATGGCCGACCGGGTGCCGTCCGTGCGGGTTGAGATCGTCCCGGTCCCACGACCGCGGCGTCCGGTGATTCCACGCTGCCCGGATGCCGGACCGCCCCGCCCCGTCCGCGTCCGCCTGCCGAGTGGGAGCGGACGACGCATTCCCCTGCGCTTCAGTCCTTCCGTGATTGCTACCTTGGAGGCACAGCCATGGGCTCGTATGCCCTTCCCAGACTCGTTGTCCGCCGGAAGCTCCGCGGCCTGCTGTTGACGCTGGTCGTCGGCGTCCTCGGTGCGGTCGCCGCACTGGTCGCGCCGCCGCCCGCACACGCCGCCGAGAACACGCTCGGCGCCGCGGCGGCGCAGAGCGGCCGCTACTTCGGCACCGCCATCGCCTCGGGCAGGCTGGGCGACTCGGCGTACACGTCGATCGCGAGCCGTGAGTTCAACTCGGTGACGGCCGAGAACGAGATGAAGATCGACGCCACCGAACCGCAGCGGGGCCAGTTCAACTTCACCGCCGCTGACCGGGTCTACAACTGGGCGGTGCAGAACGGCAAGCAGGTGCGCGGCCACACCCTGGCCTGGCACTCCCAGCAGCCCGCCTGGATGCAGAGCCTCAGCGGCAGCACGCTGCGCCAGGCGATGATCGACCACATCAAAGGCGTGATGACCCACTACAAGGGCAAGATCGCCCAGTGGGACGTCGTGAACGAGGCCTTCGCCGACGGCACTTCGGGAGCCCGGCGCGACTCCAACCTGCAGCGCACCGGCAATGACTGGATCGAGGTCGCCTTCCGCACCGCCCGCGCCGCCGACCCGGCCGCCAAGCTCTGCTACAACGACTACAACGTCGAGAACTGGACGTGGGCCAAGACCCAGGCCATGTACAACATGGTCCGCGACTTCAAACAGCGCGGCGTCCCGATCGACTGCGTCGGCTTCCAAGGCCACTTCAACAACGACAGCCCGTACAACAGCAACTTCCGCACCACCCTGCAGAACTTCGCCGCCCTCGGCGTCGACGTGGCCATCACCGAACTCGACATCCAGGGCGCCCCCGCCACGACCTACGCCAACGTGGTCAACGACTGCCTGGCCGTCCCGCGCTGCCTCGGCATCACCGTCTGGGGTGTGCGCGACAGCGACTCCTGGCGACCGCAGCACACGCCGCTGCTGTTCAACTCCGACGGCAGCAAGAAGCCCGCCTACACCGCTGTCCTCAACGCACTCAACGGCGGCTCCACCACGCCCCCTTCGGGTTCCGGACAGATCAAGGGCGCCGGTTCGGGCCGCTGCCTTGACGTGCCCGGCAGCAGTACCACCGACGGCACCCAGCTCAACCTGTGGGACTGCCACAACGGCACCAACCAGCAGTGGACGTACACCGCCGCCGGCGAGCTCAGGGTCTACGGCAACAAGTGCCTGGACGCCGCCGGCACCGGCAACGGCACCAAAGTCCAGATCTACAGCTGCTGGGGCGGCGACAACCAGAAATGGCGCCTCAACTCCGACGGATCCATCGTCGGCGTCCAGTCCGGCCTCTGCCTCGACGCCGTCGGAGCCGGCACCGCCAACGGCACCCTGATCCAGCTCTACTCCTGCTCGAACGGCAGCAACCAACGCTGGACCCGCACCTGAGGGGACCTGCCACCGACGAAAGGGTGCATCGATGAAGACCTACGGTGCGGCTTCCCCCGCCCCTCCACGAAAACGCCGCTGGTGGTCCCGGGTTGCCGCCGTGGTGGCGACGGCCCTCGCGATCGGCATGCTCTCCGCGGTGAATCCCGCGCCCGCCGAGGCGGCGACGGTGGACACCAATGCCTGGTACGTCCTGGTCAATCGCAACAGCGGCAAGGCGCTGGACGTCTCCGGCGCGTCCACCGCCGACGGCGCGCGGGTCAGCCAGTGGACGCGCAACGACGGAGCCAACCAGCAGTGGCAGTTCGTGGACTCCGGCGGCGGCTTCTACCGCCTCAAGGCCCGGCATTCGGGCAAGGTTCTCGACGTGGCCGGCGCCTCGACCGCGGACGGTGCCGCGATCAAGCAGTGGGCCGACCACAACGGGGCCAACCAGCAGTTCCGCCTGGCCGACTCCGACGCGGGCCACGTCCGCCTGATCAACCGCACCAGCAGCAAGGCGGTGGAGGTGCAGGGCGCTTCCACCGCCGACGGCGGCAACGTCGTCCAGTACTCCGACTGGGGCGGCGCCAACCAGCAATGGCAGATGATCAAACTGTCGTCCGGTGGCGGTGGCGGTGGCGGATGCGGCAGCGCCCCGACTCTGGCGAGCGGCACGCACACGATTCAGAGCGGCGGCAAGAGCCGCAGCTTCATCCTCAGGGTTCCCGCCAACTACGACAACAGCCGCCCCTACCGACTGATCTTCGCGTTCCACTGGCGGGGCGGAACCGCCGGCGACGTCGCCTCGGGCGGCACGAGCGGCAACGCCTGGTCCTACTACGGCCAACAGGAACAGTCGAACAACAGCGCCATCCTCGTCGCCCCCCAGGGCCTCGGCAACGGCTGGGCCAATTCGGGCGGTGAGGACATCACCTTCGTCGACGACATGATCCGGCGCATCGAGGGCGGCCTCTGTGTCAACCCGGCACAGCGCTTCGCCACGGGATTCAGCTGGGGCGGCGGGATGAGCTACGCACTCGCATGCAGCCGGGCGAACGTCTTCAGGGCCGTCGCGGTCATCTCCGGCGCGCAGATCAGCGGGTGCAGCGGCGGCACCCAGCCCATCGCCTACTTCGGAATCCACGGCATCAGCGACAACGTCCTCGACATCGCGCAAGGACGGTCCCTGCGCGACAAGTTCGTCGCCACCAACGGCTGCACTGCCCAGAGCCCGCGCGAGCCCGCACCGGGCAGCCGAACACACATCACCACCACCTACTCGGGCTGCCGTGCCGGATACCCGGTCCAATGGGCCGCGTTCGACGGAGGCCACATACCCGGTCCGGTCGACGGCTCCCCCAACGAAAGCGGCGTCGCCACCTGGACCAAGGCAGAGATCTGGAGGTTCTTCGCACAGTTCCAGTGACCTACCCGCACCACAGAGTGGAGCCAGGACGATCCTGGCTCCACTCCTTCGACGTCTTCACGCTCTAGAAGAACCCAAGTTTCTTCGGGCTGTATGAAACAAGAAGGTTCTTCGTCTGCTGGTAGTGGTCCAGCATCATCTTGTGCGTCTCGCGTCCGATGCCCGAGCCCTTGTAGCCGCCGAACGCCGCGTGGGCCGGGTAGGCGTGGTAGCAGTTCGTCCAGACGCGGCCCGCCTGGATCGCGCGGCCCGCGCGATACGCGGTGTTGGTGTCGCGGGTCCACACGCCGGCGCCGAGGCCGTACAAGGTGTCGTTGGCGATCTTGATGGCGTCGTCGAAGTCGTCGAAGGACGTCACCGAGACCACCGGCCCGAAGATCTCCTCCTGGAAGATCCGCATCCGGTTGTCGCCCTCGAAGATCGTCGGCTGGACGTAGTAGCCGCCCTTGAGTTCGCCGTCGTGCTCGATGCGCACACCGCCGGTGAGGATCCGGGCGCCCTCCTGCCGGCCGATGTCGAGGTAGGAGAGGATCTTCTCCAGCTGGTCGTTGGAGGCCTGGGCGCCGATCATGGTGTCCGTGTCCAGCGGATGACCGGTCTTGATCAACTCGGTGCGGGTGACCGCCGCTTCCATGAACTCGCCGTAGTGGCCCCGCTGCACGAGCGCCCGCGAGGGACAGGTGCACACCTCGCCCTGGTTGAGCGCGAACATCGTGAAGCCTTCGAGCGCCTTGTCGCGGAAGTCGTCGTCGGCCCGCCAGACGTCCTCGAAGAAGATGTTCGGGGACTTGCCGCCGAGTTCGAGGGTGACGGGGGTGATGTTCTCCGAGGCGTACTGCATGATCAGCCGGCCGGTGGTGGTCTCACCGGTGAACGCCACCTTCGCCACGCGCGGGCTGGACGCCAGCGGCTTGCCCGCCTCCACGCCGAAGCCGTTCACCACATTGACGACGCCCGGCGGCAGCAGATCGGCGATCAGGCTCAGCCAGTAGTGGATGGAGGCCGGGGTCTGCTCGGCCGGCTTGAGCACGACTGCGTTGCCCGCCGCCAGCGCCGGGGCGAGCTTCCAGGTCGCCATCAGGATCGGGAAGTTCCACGGGATGATCTGCGCGACGACCCCGAGCGGCTCGTGGAAGTGGTACGCCACCGTGTCGTCGTCGATCTCGCCGAGCGAGCCCTCCTGGGCGCGGATCGCCCCCGCGAAGTAACGGAAGTGGTCGATGGCGAGCGGGATGTCGGCCGCGAGCGTCTCGCGCACCGGCTTGCCGTTCTCCCAGCTCTCGGCGACCGCGAGTTGCTCCAGGTTCGCCTCCATCCGGTCGGCGATCTTCAGCAGGATGTCGGAGCGCTCGGTCACCGACGTACGGCCCCAGGCCGGGGCTGCCGCGTGCGCCGCGTCCAGGGCACGCTCCACGTCCTCCGCCGTGCCGCGCGCGATCTCGGTGAACGGCTGCCCGTTCACCGGGGACGGGTTCTCGAAGTACTGCCCCCGGAGCGGCGGAACGTACTCCCCGCCGATGAAGTGGTCGTAGCGTGCCTGGTAGGAGACGATCGCGCCCTCGGTCCCGGGTGCCGCGTAACGGGTCATGCCGGCCTGCCTCCCTGCAACAACGCTGCCCGCCGTTGGACAGCTCTCGGCGCGAGGCTAGGGAGCGGGAGGTTGCAAGGACGTTGCGCGGGCCCGGGCCCGCGGCGCCTTGCGGTCAGCGGGGGCACGGGGTCGGTGGCGCGGGCGGCTCTGGCTGTTCGGGGCGGCTTCGGGTCAGCGGGGGTACGCGGTGGGCTCTGGCTGTTCGGGGCGGTTTCTGGTCAGCGGGGGCACGGGGACCGGTGGCCAGGTCAGCTCCGACTGGTCGGGACGGCTTCCGGTTGCGGGGGCGCGGGGTCCGGTGGTGCAGTGGGCTTTGGCTGTTCGGGACGACTTCTGGTCAGCGGGGGCACGCGGTCGGTGGCGCGGGCGGCCCTGACTGCTCGGGACGGCTTCCGCTCAGCCCGGCCACGCGGTCCGGTGGCCAGGTCAGCTCTCACTGTTCGGGGCGCCGTCCGGTCAGCGTGGCCCCCGGCCCGGCGGCCCCGTCAGCTCCGATTCCAGCGCGGCGAGACGGGAGTGGACCGTGGCCGTCGGGCGCACCGCGGCCAGCGCCCGCCACACGTCGAGGTCGTCCTCGCCCCAGGGCGCATGCGCCCAGTCCGCCAGCAGATCGGGGTCCCGGCGCGCGATCAACGCCGCACGCAGTCCGTCGGCGAGCCGCCTCCTGACCCGCACGACCGCCGGCGCCTGAGAGGCGGGCAGCAGCGGACCGGTGTACGCGGTCGCCGCCGCGCTGACCGCCCCCGCCGCCAGCCGCCGCTCGACCACGGCGACGTCCGACTCGACCGGCACGGTGAGCCGGTACGGCCGCGAGGCCAGCAGCCCAGGGCCGAGCATCCGCCGCAGCCGGGCCAGTTCGGCACGCAACGTCACCGGCGTCACCGACTCGTCCTCGTACAGCGCGCAGAGCAGCTCGTCGCCGGTCAGCCCCTCCGGGTGGCGGGCGAGCAGCACGAGGATCTCGCTGTGCCGACGGCTGAGCCTGACCTTGCGGCCACCGGTCAGCAGCTGGGCCTCGTCCCGTCCCAGCGCGGACAGCTCGTGGGTGTCCGCGGCCGGACCCGCCGGGGCGAGCAGGGCCAGATGGGACTCGGCCGCCCGCGCGACCGCCTGGACGAAGCCCAGGCTGTGCGGATGCGCGAGGCCGTCCCCGCCCGTGATGTCCACGGCCCCGAGCACTCGCCCGGTACGCGGGTCGTGCACCGGCGCCGCGGCACACGTCCAGGGCTGCACCCGCCGGATGAAGTGCTCGGCCGCGAACACCTGCACCGGCCGGTCCACGGCCACCGCCGTGCCCGGTGCGTTCGTCCCGACCGCTGTCTCCGACCACCTCGCACCGGGCACGAAGTTCATCCGGCCCGCCTGCCGACGGGTGGACGCATGCCCCTCGACCCACAGCAGCCTGCCGTGCGCGTCGCACACCGCGAGCAGATGCTCGCCGTCCGCCGCGAACGAGCCCATCAACTCACGGAACAGCGGCATCACCCGGGCCAGCGGATGCTCCGCGCGGTAGGCGCCCAGGTCACCTTCCGTGAGTTCCACGCTCGCTGTGCCGTCCGGCCCGACACCCGCTCTCGCGGAACGCCGCCACGAGTCGGCCACCACGGAGCGCACCGGCTTCGGCACGGTGCCCGCCGCGGTGAACGTCTCATGCGCGCGGAGCAGCATCCGCGCATGCTCGGCAGGGTCGGCCCCCGGCTCCAGGGCCACCCACGGATCGGACAACTCGGCCTCCCCGGACGGCGATGCGGCTGGTGACATCGTCACTCCGGGTACGCGCGCGGACAACCTTTTCGACTGCCGTCACCCGAACGACTGGCCGGATGTCTCGATCAGGCGGCCTTGACGAGCCCGATGTAGCGCGCCCAGTCCCAGTGGGGTCCCGGGTCGGTGTGGTCGGTGCCCGGCACCTCGTGGTGGCCGATGATGTGCCTCCTGTCTCTCGGGACGCCGTGTCTGGCGCAGATCGCCGCGGTCAGCGCGGCCGACCGCTCGTACAGGGCATCGGTGAAGTAGGCGGGCCGGTCCACCCAGCCCTCGTGTTCGATGCCGATGCTGCGGGTGTTGTAGTCCCAGTTCCCGGCGTGCCACGCGATGTCCGACTCCCGGACGCACTGCGCCACATGCCCGTCGGCGGAGCGGACGACGTAGTGCGCGGACACCTTCTTCCTCGGGTTCCGGAAGACGGCCAGGGTGCCGGAGTAATCGGTCTGGGTGACATGGACGATGACCAGGTCGACGCGGTACTCCAGGGGTCTGCGGGCAGCGGTGAAGTTGGCGGTGTTCGCCTGCTGCCACTCGGCGGTCGGGTGGTCGGGTGCCTGGACCTGCGCGTCGGCCCGCGGGCCGGGGAGCAGGCCGTACGGCACGGCGGCGAGGGCGGCGCCCTTGATCAGGAGGCGTCTGCTGGTCGGTGGTTGTGCCCGTTCCATACGGGGTGGTGCCTCTCTGTCGGGTCAGGGCAGGAGCGTCGACGCGGTCTCGCGCAGGCGGGCGTGGACTCCGCGGTGCGTCTCGCGCCGGGGCAGCCACTCCTTGCGGAGCTTGGCCACGCAGGTGTAGTTGGTGTCGCACACATTGGCCAACGGCGACTCGACGGCCTGAGTTGCGAACTGGTACGCGTCCAACTCGCTGAAGCCGTAGTCGCGCACCAGCCACTGCACCAGGTCGAGCTGGGATATCCGGAACGCGTCCTCCAACGGTCGCGCCGATCCGGTCGAGATGATGTGTGTGTCCGACTCGATGCGTGGCCAGGGTGTGGCGAGCCCCTTGAGCAGCTCGACGATCACCACGGTGTTCATCGCGCACTCGACGGCGACACCGCAGGTCTCGCCCTCGCCCTGACGGGCATGTCCGTCGCCCAGGCTGAGCAGCGCGCCCTCGACGTTCACCCCGAGATAGCAGGTGACGCCGGCCCGCATCTCGGGTGTGTCCATGTTCCCGCCGTGCGCGTCCGGCACCAGCGCCGAGCGGACCTCCAGATTGGCGGGGGCCACCCCCACGGTGCCGTGCATCGGATCGATCGGCAGCTCGGCCTCGAAGTCGCTGTCGTGCGCGCGGAACAGGGCTGTCCGCCGGGTTCTGTCGAGCTGCCAGATCCAGACGGTCTCCGGGAGCGGCGGCTGGAGCGTGGCCGTGGTGTGGGTGGAGGTGAGGGCGCCGAACAGCGGGACGGTGGTGGACGCGGCCCAGTCACGGGCGGGTTCGATCGAGACGAAGTGCACGGCGACGGTGTCCCCGGGCTCCGCGCCCTCGATGTGGAACGGGCCGGTCTGTGGATTGAGGTAGGGGAACTCGCAGACCTCGGACACCAAGTCCTTCTCGGACCGCACCCGTCCGCCGAAGCAGTCCTCCGTGAACAGGTCCAGCACCGTGCCCGGCGCGATGCGCGCCACGGGCGGCACGCCGCCGAACGTCCAGGCGTACTCGCCGGGTTCGGGTCGGACGGTCAGGATCCGGGGGTCGCTCATCGCCGCACAGCTCCGTTCTGCCACAGGTCACAGGGGAGGAGGGGCCGGGAGCGCCCTCGCGTGAATCACGGTACGGCGCACAGGGGCTGGGCCGAAGGGGGCGCTGAGTTTCCGTGGACGGCGATCGGACTGTGGAGAACTCCCTCACTCGATCGAGTGAAGTGGGCCTGGTTTCAGGTCCGTTCGCCCACCGCTGCCGGGTCGTCGAGCACTCCCCGCACCACCCAATGGGCGGCCCCCAGCAGCGGCCCCTCGGGCCCGAGTCGCGACACGGACACCGGACAGGCGGCGCCCGCGGTACGCCCGTCCAGCTCGGCCTCCAGCGCAGGCAGCAGCCAGGGCGCGAGCCCGGCCAGCGCACCGCCGAGCACCACGCTCTCGGGGTCCAGCAGATTGACCGCCCCGGTCAGCGCGACACCGAGCGCCTCGCCGGCGTCGTGCAGAGCACCCCGTACGTCCTCGTCCCCCTCGGCCGCCCGCCCCGCGAGCAGCCCGACACGGTCCTCGCCCGGTGCCAGGCCGGCCGCCCGCAGCACCGCCTCCTCACCGGCGTACTGCTCCAGACAGCCGCGCCCCCCACACGGGCACGGCGGCCCCTCCGGGCGGACCGGGACATGTCCCAGCTCGCCCGCGAATCCACGGGTTCCGCGCAGCAGTTGCCCGTCCACGACCACGGCCGCACCGATGCCGATCTCCGCGGACACATGCAGGAAGTCCCGCGGGGTCCCCTCACCGAGCCAGAGTTCGGCGAGGGCGCCGAAGTTGGCCTCGTTGTCCACGGTCAGCGCGAACTCCTCGGGCAGCAGCGCTCCGAGATCGACGTCGTGCCATTCGAGGTTCGGTGCGCGGACGACCGTACGGCCGTCGCGTGCCACCAGACCGGGCACCGCCACGGCGAGTCCGGCGGGCCACAGCCCCTCGCGCTCCGCCTCCGCCACGACGGCCCGCACCAACTCGGTCAGTTCCCGGATCACCGGCTCGGCGGAGCGCCCCCGGTTCGCTCCGTGCCGCACGGCCCTGGCCCGCACCGCGCCGCGCAGATCGACAGCGCACACCGCGAGGTGGTCGACTCCGATCTCCGCGCCGACGCCGGCCGGGCCGTGGGCGCTGACCGCGAGTGCCGAACCGGGTCGCCCCACCCGGCCCGGCCGCTCCGGGCCGAGCTCCTCGATCAGGCCCGAACGGATCAGCTCGTCCACGAGGGTCGAGACCGCCGCACGCGTCAGACCGATCCGCGAGGCGACGGCGGCACGGGACAGGGGTCCCTCCGCGCTGACGGTGTGCATCACCCGGGACAGATTGCGGCGGCGCATGCCCTGCTGGGTGTCGGGCAGCGCCCGTCCGGGAAGCGGTGCGGTCATGCCTCCGTCAGTCCTCGATCGGTGTGTGTGCGGTCACTGGGCCTGCGTCCCCCGCTCCAGCAGCGGGGCCGCGTCGGAGAGTACCCCGGCGATCCGCGCCAGGGTCGCCTCGTCCCGCTCCACCGCGTCCAGCACCGGGCCCGCGGCCGTGTTCCAGCGCCGGGCGACCGCGGCCGGGTCCTCGCCGGTCAGCAGGCCTGCCGCCTGGGCCGCGGCGCCCAGCGCCACCAGTTCCTTGGCCTCGGGCACCTGCACGGGACGGCCCGACAGCCGGCGTACGGTCTGCTGCCAGGCCGTGCCGCGGGCGCCGCCGCCGATCAGGAGCAGCGGAGCCGAGCGGTCCGCGTCGGCGTCGAGAACCAGGTCCAGCGCGCCGAGCAGGGAGTGGACGGCGCCGTCGTAGGCGGCCTGGAGGAGCTGGCCGGCAGTCGTGTCGTGGCGCAGTCCGAGCAGCAGACCCGAGGCGTTCGGCAGGTTGGGGGTGCGCTCGCCGTCCAGGTAGGGCAGGAGCGTGACGTCGGCCGCCGGTTCCACCGCCTCGCGGTCCAGGCCCAGCAGCGCGGCCACGCGGTCGACGGCCAGTGTGCAGTTCAGGGTGCAGGCCAGCGGCAGCCAGTCGCCGTGCGCGTCGGCGAAGCCCGCGACGGTTCCGGTGGGGTCCGCGGGGCGGTGCCTGGAGACGGCGTACACGGTGCCGGACGTGCCGAGGCTGAGCACCGGGGTGCCGGGCCGCAGGCCGAGGCCGAGCGCGGCGGCGGCGTTGTCGCCGGTGCCGGGGGCGACCAGGGTGCCCTTGGAGAACGGCAGGTCGTGGTGGGTGCGCACGGTGCCCGCCACCTCGCCGGGCCGGACCACGCGGGGGAGCAGCGCGGGGTCGAGGCCCACATGCGCCAGGGTCTCCTCGTCGTACGACTCCGTCCCGGACGCCCACCAGCCCGTTCCGGAGGCATCGCCGCGGTCGGTCGTGCTCTGCCCCGTGAGGCGCTCGGTGAGGTAGTCGTGCGGCAGCCGTACCGCCTTGGTCGCACGGACGGCCTCGGGCTCGTGCTCGGCCAGCCAGGCCCATTTCGTCACCGTGAAGGACGCGCCGGGCACGCTTCCGGTGCGCTCGGCCCAGGCCTTCGGGCCGCCCAGTTCCTCGATGAGACGGCGGGCCTGCGGCGCCGAGCGGACGTCGTTCCACAGCATCGCCGGGCGGACCGGTTCTCCCCGCTCGTCCAGGGTGACCAGGCCGTGCTGCTGGCCGCCGATCGACACCGCGGCAGCCTCGTGAGCCGCCTCGCCGCACCGCCGCAGAGCCTCGCACAGGGCGTCCCACCACTGGCGGGGGTCGGACTCGCGGCCCGCTCCCGAGGACACGGTGTGCGGGGCCTGGCCGCTCGCGACGACCTGCCCGGTGGCCGCGTCGACGACGAGGGCCTTGGTGGACTGGGTGGACGTGTCCACGCCGACGACGAGCGGTCCTTCGGCTGCTGACATCGGGCTCTCCTCTTGTGCGGCTGTGCGGCTCGTGTCCTTACCCGGGGACAACTGTTCTCTTCCCAGAGATGCCTCGGCATACTAATTTGTAAATCGCCATGACGAAATAGTCGGCAGCAAGCAACTCGCAGCAGGCAAGGAGCCGCGGCATGAACTACCAGCCCACCCCCGAGGACAGGTTCACCTTCGGCCTGTGGACCGTCGGCTGGCAGGGAAGGGACCCCTTCGGCGACGCCACCCGCCGCGCCCTCGACCCGGTCGAGACGGTGCAGCGCCTGGCGGAACTCGGTGCCCATGGGGTCACCTTCCACGACGACGACCTGATCCCCTTCGGATCCTCGGACACCGAGCGCGAGGCGCACATCAAGCGCTTCCGGCAGGCTCTCGACGCGACCGGCATGACCGTGCCGATGGCCACCACCAACCTCTTCACGCACCCCGTCTTCAAGGACGGCGCGTTCACCGCCAACGACCGCGATGTGCGCCGTTACGCCCTGCGCAAGACGATCCGCAACATCGACCTGGCGGTCGAGCTGGGCGCCAGGACCTACGTCGCCTGGGGCGGGCGCGAGGGCGCCGAGTCCGGTGCCGCGAAGGATGTGCGCGTCGCGCTGGACCGTATGAAGGAGGCCTTCGACCTGCTCGGCGAGTACGTGACCGACCAGGGCTACGACCTGCGCTTCGCCATCGAGCCCAAGCCGAACGAGCCGCGCGGCGACATCCTGCTGCCCACCGTCGGCCACGCGCTGGCGTTCATCGAGCGCCTGGAGCGGCCCGAGCTGTACGGCGTCAACCCCGAGGTCGGCCACGAGCAGATGGCCGGACTGAACGTCCCGCACGGCATCGCACAGGCCCTGTGGGCGGGCAAGCTCTTCCACGTCGACCTCAACGGCCAGTCCGGCATCAAGTACGACCAGGACCTGCGCTTCGGCGCCGGCGACCTGCGCGCCGCCTTCTGGCTCGTCGACCTGCTGGAGAGCGCCGGCTACGCCGGACCGCGCCACTTCGACTTCAAGCCGCCGCGGACCGAGGACCTGGACGGTGTGTGGGCGTCTGCCGCGGGCTGCATGCGCAACTACCTGATCCTCAAGGAGCGTGCGGCCGCCTTCCGCGCGGACCCGGAGGTCCAGGAGGCGCTGCGGGCCTCGCGTCTGGACGAGCTGGCGCAGCCCACCGCGGCGGACGGTCTGCAGTCCCTGCTCGCCGACCGCGCCGCGTTCGAGGACTTCGACCCCGAGGCGGCCGCCGCGCGCGGGATGGCCTTCGAGCGGCTCGACCAGCTGGCGATGGACCACCTGCTGGGGGCGCGGGGCTGAAGGAGCACGCGCGTGGGGCGCTTCCGTTCGGTGGCGTCCCGCGCGCGGCTGACGTCATGCCGTGCTGAATGCACCGGAATCGTGCCGTCCACGGCATGGGCTGGTAGCAACTTCCGCGACTCTCTCGCGCGATCACCGCCGGCAGGTGACTCTGAGCGGTATGGCCATCCCGCCCGTACCGCCCCAGCCGCCCGGTCCGCCGGGTGACACGCCGCCCCCGGGCGGCGGTTTCGGACCGCCCACCGACGGCTTCGGACCGCCCTCGTACGACGGACCGCCATCCGGCGGAGGGCCGAGAAGGCGCCGCGGCCCTCTGCTCGCCCTGCTCGCGGTGATCGTGGCGGGCGTGGCCGTCGCCCTGGTGGTGCTGTTGGCCTCGGGGAGCGACGACTCGACGGAGGAGAAGCCGCCCGCCGGGAGCAGCGAGAGCCCGTCGCCGAGGCCGTCGTTCGGTATTCCCACCGAGCTTCCCAGCAGACTGCCGAGCGAACTGCCCTCGGGTTTCCCCAGTGAGCTGCCCAGCGAGTTCCCCAGCGACCTTCCCAGTGAGATCGAGTCGCTGCTGCCGGATCTCGACGAGGTCGACCTGCCGTAGGGCGAAGGCCGCGTGCGCGGCGGAGGGGAACCGCCACGCACGCGTGCAGGTCGCTGTCAGATGCCGCGCGGCAGGCGGACGTACGTCACCGTCGTCTCGATGCCGCTGTCGACCAGCCGGCCCTGCGCGTCGAACGCGCCCGTCCCGTCCGTCATGCCGAAGTCGTTGTCGTTGATCAGGGCAAGGGTGTCGCGGTCCACGCGCGCGACGCCCTCGATCTTGCCGGGCACCCCGGCGACCGTCCCGAGATCGACGACCAGCTTCTTGGGGAGGACGGGCACGCCGGCGGTGGCCGGGTCGTCGAGCTCCTCCAGCGACGGGGACGTCGTGTCGTCGTCCCAGGGGCCGCCGAGAATGTTCGCGTCCTTGTCCAGACGCACCAGGTGCAGCCGGGCGGCCTTGTCGGTGCGCTCCTCCACCAGCAGCCGGTTGCCGCCGACGGCGACCACCGAGGAGATCTTGAGCTCGGAGGTGTCGTCCTCGCTCGGGTCCACCACGGTCACCGGGTCGAAGCGGTACGCGTACTCGGCGGTGACCGCCTTCTTCTTCGGCGAGAAACGCAGCAGACGGGTCGTGCGCGAGGCCTCACCGGCGTCCGCGTCGGGCAGCGAGAGCGGGCTCTGCACGGCCATGACCAGGTCACCGCCGGGAAGTTGGGCGAGCCCCTCGAACCCGCGGTTGGTCTTGCGGTGCAGCAGGACGGCGGGCAGCGCCTCGACCACCGGGTAGTCGGCGCCGGTGAGGTTCAGACCCTCGGGCACGTAGCGCGTGAGCACCTTCCCGCGCGCGGAGACATGCACGAGCGAGGGCCCGTATTCGTCGACGAGCCAGAAACTCCCGTCCTTGGCCCGAACGATGCCCTCGGTGTCCAGACCGTTGGGGTTGTGCGACAGCGGCGTGCTCGCGTTGTACGAGTACGGCGCCTCGTCGCGGCCCTCCTGGTTGGACAGCCCGGTGACGGGCTTGCCGGAGGAGGTCGTCAGCGGGATCGCGTCGACGACCCGCACCGAGTCGCCCGAGACGCGGATCTTGACGATCGCCGGGTCGAAGCCGGGCACCGGGAAGGTGCGGCGCTTGGTGCCGTCCACCTTGATCTGGCCATTGGGCCCGCGGTCGGTGACGGTCCAGAACTCGCCCTTGCGGCCCGTCGGGTAGATGTCGCTGCCGATGCCACCGAGGTCGACACCCCGGTCGTCGGCGACCGTGCCGGGCAGCAGGGCGTTGCTGAACGCCGCGAGGGGTATGTCGCCGAGCGTGGCGGTGCCGATGACCCGGGCTTCCTCGGACGGCGTGCCCGCGGCCGGAGTCGTCGCCGCCAGGACGGCCATGACGGCGAGGGGTACGCCCACTGCGACGGAACGGTGGACGCGGCGCCGACTGGTGGCGTGCGGGGACATCGGGCCTCCTGAGGACCAAATTCGGTGACAGCGGCCAGATTTGGGCCCCGCACGGAACACCGCGCGGCCAAGGGATGAACGCGAGACGCCGGCCGCTCGTCGAGCCGACGCCCCGGACACCACGATCCCCAGGCGAACTTCACCGAGGGCACACCAGATGGGAGCTGCCCTCGGCCCTGGGCTACCCCTCGGGCGCGGGCTCCGCCGAGGCCAGTGCCGTGGCCGGGTCCTGGGAGGGTCCGCCGGCCGGCACCCAGCGGCCCCGCTCCTTCCGGTACGGCCACCAGCGGCCGTCCCGTCCCAGCCGCACCTGGCCCGGGGTGCCGACGGCCGTCCACCGGTTGCCCTTCGCCCGCAGCGACGGCCGCTCGTCCTCGTCCCAGGCCGACTCCAGCGCCGCACGCGCGCGTACGAGCGTTTCGGCCTCCACGGCCCACTCGTCCTCCAGCACGGACAGTGCGGCCGCCGCGCCGAGCTCCCAGGCCTGCACCGCCAGGGCCAACTGCTCCCGGCTGCGCCCCGAACCGTCGGCGAGGCGCTCCAGCACCGCCGGCGGGGGAGCGCCGGCGGCGAGCCGGACCGCGTCCTCGGCAAGGGGCAGGCCGGAGTGATCCGGCACCCCGCGCAGCGCGTCGGCGAGCAACCGGTGCGCCTCCGCCGCGGTGCGGGCGGCGAGATACTCCAGGGCGTGGGGGTCGGGACCGGACGGGGGAGGCGTCTCGGTGTCGAGGGACGGCGGCACACCCGGCTCCTCGGGGAGCTCGGGGAGGTCCGGCAGCGGCGGCAGGATGTCCCCGGCCGCGAACGCCTCCGCGGCGTCCACGCCTTCCGGTTCGGGCGGGGCGTCGGTGGGCGCCGCGCTGCGGGCCTGGAGGTCGTCCAGCACGGCGCGTTCGCCCCGTCCGCGCATCAGGAGCAGCACGAACGGATCCTGGTCCAGCAGCCGCGCCACCTGGTAGCACAGGGCCGCCGTGTGCCCGCAGTGGTCCCATGCCCCGCAGTCGCACTCCGGCTCCAGGTCGCCCATGCCCGGCAGCAGGTCGACGCCGGTGGCCGCCGCGTCCTCGACCAGGTGCGGCGGCATGTCACGGTCCAGCAGCGCGGCGACATGCCCGGCTCGCTCGACGGTCATGTCCAGGAACCGGTCCCACTGTTCGTCGGACAGCTCCTCCAGCAGGACGTCCGCGCGGTGCTGTGTCCGGTCGCGGTCCCGGACGACGGCCGTGATGCGCCCCGGGCGTACTGACACCGCCCCCACGCTTCCCGCGCGGGCGAGCCTGCGGCCCGTCTTGAGCTGTTGGGAGTCCAGCGCCGTGTCCTCCAGCGCCTTCAGCCAGGCCCGGCCCCACCAGGTCTGCGCGAAGCCTTTGCCGCTCGCGGGCGGCAGCGCCGGGAACGTGCGCTCCACGTCCTCGTCACCGTCGTAGCGATTCATCATGCGCCCCCTCGCAGCTCCACCAGATCGGCCAGCTCCGCGTCCGTCAGCTCCGTGAGCGCCGCCTCACCGGAGCCCAGCACGGCATCGGCCAGTTCCTTCTTGCGGCTCAGCATGTCCGCGATACGGTCCTCGATCGTCCCCTCGGCGATCAGCCGGTGCACCTGCACGGGCCGGGTCTGGCCGATGCGGTACGCACGGTCGGTGGCCTGCGCCTCCACCGCGGGGTTCCACCAGCGGTCGTAGTGCACGACGTGCTCGGCCTTCGTGAGGTTCAGGCCCGTGCCCGCCGCCTTCAACGACAGCAGGAAGACCGGGACTTCACCCTCCTGGAACCGGCGCACCTGCTCCTCGCGCTCGTTGATCGGCGTCCCGCCGTGCAGGAACTGGGAGTGCACACCACGGTCCGCCAGATGCCGTTCGATGAGGCGCCCCATGCGCACGTACTGGGTGAAGACCAGCACGCCCGCCCCCTCGGAGAGGATGGTGTCGAGAAGCTCGTCCAGGAGCTCCAGCTTCCCGGAGCGCCCGGCGATCCGCGGCCGCTCCTCCTTGAGGTACTGCGCCGGGTGGTTGCAGATCTGCTTCAGGCCCGTCAGCAGCTTCACGATCAGCCCGCGCCGCGCCATGCTGTCGGCCGCGGCGATCTCCGCGAGCGTCTCGCGCACCACCGTCTCGTACAGGGCCGCCTGCTCCTTGGAGAGGGACACCGCGCGGTCGGTCTCCGTCTTCGGCGGCAGTTCCGGTGCGATCCCGGGGTCCGACTTGCGGCGGCGCAGCAGGAACGGGCGGACCAGCCGCGCGAGCCGCTCGGCGGCGGCCGGATCCTGACCGCCCTCGACGGACTGCGCGTAGCGGGTGCGGAACGTGCCCAGGCGGCCGAGCAGTCCCGGCGTCGTCCAGTCGAGGATCGCCCACAGTTCCGACAGGTTGTTCTCCACCGGGGTGCCGGTGAGCGCCACACGCGCGCGTGCGCCGATGGAGCGCAGCTCCCGCGCGGTCGCCGAATAGGGGTTCTTCACATGCTGGGCCTCGTCGGCCACGACCATGCCCCACGGCACCGCGGCGAGCCGGCGCGCGTCCAGGCGCATCGTGCCGTACGTGGTGAGCACGAACTCCCCGTCGGCGAGGGCGTCGAGGTCGCGCCGGGCGCCGTGAAAGCGGCGCACAGGCGTTCCGGGGGCGAACTTCTCGATCTCGCGCTGCCAGTTGCCCATCAGCGAGGTCGGGCAGACCACCAGCGTGGGACCGGCCGACGAGTCGTCCGTCTGCCGGTGCAGATGCAGCGCGATCAGCGTGATCGTCTTGCCGAGTCCCATGTCGTCGGCCAGACAGCAGCCCAGGCCCAAGGAGGTCAAGCGGGCCAGCCAGTTCAGGCCCCGCCGCTGGTAGTCGCGCAGGGTGGCCGAGAGCGCGGCGGGCTGCGGGACCGGCTCCTGTCCCTCGGGTTCGGTGAGCCGCTCCCGCAGGACCGCCAGCCATCCGGTGGGCTGCACCTCGACCCTGCGGCCGTCGATCTCGGTCGAGCCCGTCAGAGCGGCGCTGAGGGCGTCGACGGGCGTCACCTTGCGGTCCTGCAGCCCGCGAGCCCGGCTCACCTCCTCGGGATCGACCAGGACCCACTGGTCACGCAACCGCACAAGCGGCCGGTTGGCCTCGGCCAGGCGGTCCAGATCCTCACGGGTGAGCCGCTGGTCGCCCAGCGCGAACCGCCAGTTGAAGGCGAGCAGGGCGTCGGCGGACAGGAACGACGGCGTGTCGGAGGACAGTTCGGCGGGTGCCGTCTCGTCCTCGGGCGGGCCGACCACCGCGCGGGCGGTGAGTTCGTGGGCCAGCTCCTTGGGCCAGTGCACGTCTACACCCGCTCCGGTCAGGGCCCGGGCGCCGTGCGGGAGCAGGTCGGTGATCTCCTCGTCGGCCAGGTCGACGGAGTCCGGTACCGCGGCCGAGAGCAGGGGAGCGAGGGGCGGCCACGCGCGTGCCGCGCGGCGCAGCGCCAGCAGGGCGTCCATCCGTGCGCGGGAGCCGAAGGCGGAGGCTCCCGCCCACACGTGAGCCGCGTCCACGACGAGCGCCGGATCGCTCACACTGTGCACCTGGAGCACGGCACGGAACGCGGGCGCCGCCTCTTCCTCGGTCACCGTGGCCAGGCCCGGAACCTCGACGCGCAGCGAGAGCCGGACTCCGGCGTCGTGGCCCGCGGCGACATCGGCGGCCCACGCGCGGTGCTCGGGCAGGTACTGCGGCTCCGGCGCGGCGAAGGCGGGTCCGCCGGTCACGAGGGAGGCCGCGGAGGTGCGGGGCAGGGTGTCCGCGACGGCGTCCAGGAAGGCGCGCAGCAGCAGTTCGGGGTCGGGCAGTCGCAGGGGGCCGGTGGTCTTCAGCGGCACGGCGTGCGCCTCGGGCGGCATCGCCGCGGCGAGCCGCCGGACGTGCTCAATGTCCGCGGTGCTCAGCGGGCCGGTGCGCCAGGCGTCGTGGCCGGCGGGCGACAGCCCGGGCAACAGCAGCCCGCGGGCCGCGAACCGCAGCGCCAGCACAGCCGCCGCGCCCCAGAACGCGGACCCGCGATGCGCGTGCGCGGAAGTCCGCGCGCGGACCAGGACGGGCAGGGCGGCGCGCAGGGGCAGCAGCACGGCGGGGACGCTGGTGAGCTCGACGTCGTCTCCGCCGGGCGCCGCGATGGTCAGCTCCTCGGCCGATCCCGCCTCGGCGAGGGGCGGGGCATCACCGTCGGGGCGCCAGAAGGCCACCCTGCCGGTGCGTGCCGGATCGCCGGGCACGAACACGGCGCTGCAGTGGGCCAGTTCGAAGATCTCGGAGGGTGTTGCCGGGGGAACCTTCTGCACAGGGATGGCTAATTCCTCAAATTTGACTACCGGGCCGAGTCGCCGAGGGTACAGCACCGGCTGGTTCGGTCGGGCATGAGGGGGCTGTGTTCCGCGTCACTGCCGTGGGAGGGTGGGGTATGCCCCTGTGCGGACGCCGCTCGCGCACACGGCGAGCCCCTCCCGAGCGAGTGGGCCAAGAGGAGGACCAGTAGGGGGAACACCTCAGGGACGTCTCAGGGTCGCGGTCCGGAACCGCGGGAAGCGCGGGCCCGTTTTGAGAGCAGAGAGCGGCAGTGCGCCGCGGAGGAGGCGACACACATGACGAGGAACCACAAGATCGCCGCAGGAGGTGCGGCGGTCGGGATCATTCTGCTCATCTGGCTGCCCTGGTGGGCAGCGCTCCTGATCATTCTGGGCGTCCCGGCCGCCGCGTACCTCGCACTCGACCCCTCACAGCGGCGCAGGCTGCGCCGTTCGACCCGCAAGGAGCTCGGCCGCTGAGGCAGCGGGCCGCGGCCGGAGGATGGCTGCAAGATCCTCCGGCCGGGGCCCGGCGCCTGGCCAGAGCCCGGTGCCTGGCCGGGTGCTGGAGCCTGGACAGGTCTTATTGCCCGGCCGGGTCCGACAGCGCGCAGGAGTCGACCACATCGCCGCTCGCGGGCCTGCCGACGGTTCGGTCCGCGGGTGGCTGGACGCCCCGCTCCACCCAGGAGACCAGCGCTTCGAACGCCGAGCGGTAGCAGGGCAGGATCGGCCGCAGTCGGTCCGGGTGGCTGTCGTACAGCCCGTCGACATGGGTACCGCCCTCGATCGTGTAGTAGCGGTGCAGTGCGCCCCGACCGGCGGAGCCGATCATCCGCGCGTACACATCCGAGTCGGCCGCCTTCGGCAGCAGCGCGTCCAGATCGCCGTGCAGCGTGATCAGCGGTCGGCCGATCCGTCCGGTCAGCGCCACCCTGGCCACCGCGCGATGGACGGAGGCCGGACGTGACGCGTAGTCGTACGTCGCGTCCTCGGCGCAGGGTGCGAGAATCTGCTCCGGGGTGGTGCCCGCGGACGGACCGGGGCAGCCGGGGGCGTACGAGGGGTCGAACTCGGCGCGGTAGATCTTCTGTGTGACGCCCCAGTAGGCCTTCTCGTGGTACGGCCACAGGAACTCGGAGCCGCGCGCGAAGCCCACCGCGTACAGATCCTCATCACGCGCCGAGCCGACCGTACGGGCCACCGTCGTGGGGAGCGAGGTGAGCAGGTTGGGACCGTCCGCCGTCCACAGCGCTCCTTCCCAGTCCACGCCCCCGTCGTACAGCTCCGGATGGTTCTCCAGCTGCCAGCGCGTGAGATAGCCGCCGTTGGAGATGCCGGTGATGTATGTGCGGAGTGGGAGATGCCCGTAGCGCTGGGCCACGGCCTGCCGGGCGGCGCGGGTGAGTTGGGTGGTCCGGGTGTTCCACTCGGCCACCGCGTCACCGGGGCGGGTTCCGTCGCGGTAGAAGTCGGAACCGTTGTTGCCCTTGTCGGTCGCCGCGTAGGCGTAGCCCTGGGCGAGCACCTGGTCCGAGATCGCCTTGTCCGTCGCGTACTGCCGACGCGTGCCCGGTGCGCCCGTGACGACCAGGCCGCCGTTCCAGCGGTCCGGCAGCCGGAGGACGAACTGCGCGTCGTGCTTCCAGCCGTGCGTGGCGTTGAAGCGCGAGGAGTCCGGGAAGTAGCCGTCGATCTGGATCCCGGGCACCCCGGACGGCACCCGGGTTCCGGCGGCCGTCAGCCCCGTCTGGTCGGCCATGTCGGTGTACGGCGTGCCGGCGAGGCCAGTCGTGGTCAGATCCGGGAGACAGGCGCGCTGCTGGAAGGCCGCGCCGGGGATCCGCACCCGCTCCTGGCGCGCGCAGTGCTCCTCGCCACCCTGGGCGGCCCCGACGGGAGTCGGCCAGGCGAGCGCCGCCGTCATCAGCGTGGCGGCGACGAACGGAACACCTCGGGACAGACGCATGGCGGCCTCCAGGTAGGGGAGTTGACGAGAGCGGGGACGGGAGCCGGAGCTGCCCCATGGTGCGGTCCCCCCCTTCGCCTCATCCATGGGTTGGGGCCACATGGAACGGCGTCGTGGCATGGGGGACCAAGACAGGCGTCGGGGGAGTGGGGCGGCGCGGGGAAAACCACTTGCTCGGTTGATCAACGCCACGTCACGATGGCCGACATGACGTATGGAAAGGAGGCCCAGCGACTCCACGGTGAGCGCTGATGGCCGCACATGAGGCGTCCCGGACGCCGTCCTCCGAGCCCCAGACCCCGCCCGCGCCCCTGACACTGGGTTGGCTCAGGGCCCACTTCGAACCCCTTCCCTTCCCAGCGCGTATGAGCGCCTTGGCGCGCTACGCCCGCGCACTCACCCCGGACGCCTACGAGACCCTGCGCCGGGCCCTCGACGGCGGCGAGCCGGACGACCGGCACACCGGCCTGTTCCTCGCCGTCGCCCGCCGGGACACCGAGTGAGTGGCCGCCGCCCTGGCGGACCCGCTGCTCGGCCGCCGCGCACGATCGGCCGCACTGCGGCTGCCGATCCCTGAACAGGCTCTGGAAGAACTGGCCTTGAGCGAGGTCAGGGCCACCCGCCACGACACCTACCGGCTCCTCAGAATCAGCCGCCGCCAGGCACTCGCCGCACGACTGCTGCCCGACGTCCACACACGCCACGGCGCCCGGGACGCGGCCGCCCTGCTGCCCGCCTGCTCCGCGGACACCGTGGCAGCCTGGCTGTCGCGTCTGGAACCGGAACCCGGGACCCTCAACTCCCTGGCCCGCACGGCTCCCCGAGCGGTCGCCGCGTACCTGGCGGCCCAACGCGCCCAGTACGCCCAGCAGACCGCCTACACGTTCGCCCACCGGCACAGGAGCGTGGCGTCGGTCGCCGCGAGCCGAGACCCCGGAGCGGCGCTCCTGCTTCTGGAGCGGGCGCCCGATCTGCTCACCCCGCGAGGGGTGCTCTCCGCGCTGCACCGGCCCGCCGAGGCGCTCGCCGTCCTGCGCGCGTCAGACCCGGACACCGACGGCCGCCCTCCCCGCCACCCCCTCCCCACCGGGCCCTTGCCCCCGGCAGTGCAGAAGGCGCTGCTGGAACTTCCCGTCGAGGATCTCGCGGCGCTGGCCGCGTACTGCCCCGCCAAGGGGAGCCGCAGAGGCCGCCTCGAACGGCTTGAGACAACCCCCGACAGCATGCTGCTCCGCCTGCCGCCCGCCGACCGACGGCGCGTCGTCGAAGGCGTCGGCGACGACCGCAAACGGCCCGGTGACCTGCCCCTGAGCGCGCTCGCGGCCCTGGAACCCTCCGACCGCGCGGCTCTGACCGCCCCCCTGTTCCAGCAGAGAGCCCGCAGACTGCCCCGGACCACCGCCCGCCGGGCAGCCGTCCTGCCTCTCGCCGAGGGCGAACCTCGCCTGCGCGAGCTCACCGACAACCACCGGTCCTTCGAACGCGCCCTCGCCTGGCCCGCCCTGCTGGCCTGCGCCGAACTCGAAGGCGACCCCGAAGAGTTCGCCCGCATCGCCGTGGACTGCGAGCGCGCCTGGCACGACCGGGACGAGGTGCGCCGGGCAACCCTGGAGCAACTGGCCGAAGCGGCCCCCCACCTGCTGTCCGCCCTCCCTGAGCGCGTCCTGCGTGACGCGACCCTCACCGCCGTCCAGTCGCGCGACTCGACGAGCGGCACCCACCGCGCCGTCCGGCGGCTGCTGTACCGCGTCGCCGAACGAGCGGCGGTCACCGGGCGACCCGATCGCGCGGCGCTCGCCGTAGGACGCGAGGCGGGCGCGTGATCCGGACCCGTCGATCCGGGTGGGGGCGCTGCGTCGGCTGCACGCGCTGGCCCAGGGGGTGCGGCTGGGACAGGGCGGCCGGGCCGGGCTGTCGGTGCTCGACGCGCTGACCGAGATGCTGGAGGCCGCCGGGCTCCATGCCGACGCCGCGCATCTGTGCTGGACCGTCGCTCTGGGGGCCGTGGCGCGCGGTCGTCCCGACGAGCACCGGTGGGACCGGCTGGTTCGCGTGTGCGAGGCGGGGCCGGGGCGGCTGCCGTCGGCGTACGACATGCCGGTGAACCTCAACCGGGCACACGCGCGTGCCGCCGCGCTCGCCGTGGCCCGGAGCCTGCGCGTCCGTGGAACGCCCGTGTCCGGGCTGCTGGCGGTGGCGCTGGTGCGCGCCGGAGGGCTCGCGACCGCCTGGGAAGCGCACTGGCGGCAGGAACTCGACGCCCTGCGCGGCCACTGCGACCCGGACACCGCCATGGAAGCACTCTTCGTCGACACCGGGTGAGGCCCGGTACGCACGGCCTCAGCTGGGGCGTACGGCCATCTTGTCGAGCGCCTCCAGGAGGCCCGGCAGCTCCGGACCGCGCCCCACCGGCAGAACTTCGCCGGGCTCCTCGTCGAGCAGCACGAAGGCGATGTCGTCGGTCCTGGCCACGAGCGACCAACCGGGACCGTCGGCACGCAGGGTGCGGGCGTCACCCGACGCGAAGGCGGACCGGACCCGTCCGAGGGGCGGCGGGGTCTCCACATACGCGCGTGCCTCGGCGAGAACCCGGCGAATGCCGCTGTGCCCCTTCGGCTTCGGCTCGCCCCCGTCCGAGGACTCGCCCGAGGCCTCCGCAGCGGCGTCCTCCGCGGCTTCCAGCGGCGCCTCCTGGCTCTCGGCAGCCTCGGAGCCGCCCCCGGGGGTCGGGAAGTCTGCGTCGTCGATCTGCTCGCGCCACAGGGCCCACTGCAGGGCGATCTCGTCGGCGCCCAGCCGACGCTGCGCCGGGCCCCACACGGAGGTGTCCGGCGGCGCCAGGGGCGGCCCCTCCGCGACGTCGGGCCCGGGGTCGTGCGGCGGGGGCACATTGGGGGCCGCGACGGCGACGGCCAGGGGCCAGCCGGGCAGGGCGGCGACGACCGTGCGCTCGTCCGGTGACAGGTCGTACTCCATGCCGCAGTCCCAGGACGCGATGGCGACCGCGACCAGCGAGACGTCGTCGATGACGACCGTCCAGCGGGCGCCGTCGCCGTCCTGGCCGAGCACCAGCCCGTACCCGTCGGCGAGCGGCGCGAGACCGAGCGCCGCGCATGCCTCCGGATAGTCGTCGCCCAGCACGCTCGGGAACTTCGCCGGCGTCAGCAGCACCGCCGTGAGCACGTAAAGCGCGTCGTCCTCGGCGGCGACGGCGTCCTCGTCCGTCCCGGCCATCCCAGCCTCCCCATCGGTTCGTCCATCGGCGCGCACCCTAGTGCGAGCGGAAGGCCCTTGTCACGACTCCCCAGCCATCCGGAGCTGCAGTTTTCCGGCTGGAGGGGGTGAAATCGACCTTCCTTCGCAGGGCGGTCAGGCGGCCGGAAGGCCGAGGAGGCTCCGCGCGACGGTCCGGGGGGACTCGTCGCGTTCCCGCGCGAGGGCGATGACGGCCCGGCACGCCAGCTCGTTCACCCCGAACGACAGCGCCTCCGGTGACACCCACCCGGCGGCCTCGTCGATGCGCTCCTGGTCGTCCTCCGCGCAGGCCGAGACATAGGCCGCGGCGGCCTCGAACAGATTGTGCGTACGCGTGTCCTGATCGGCGTTCGGCTCCGTGCGCCAGGCATCCAGAACTCTCCCCCAGGACTGTCGGACCTTGCCGAACATGCTGCCCACCTTCCCCCTGCGTGGTGCCATGGCTGATCGTCCATCTCCTGCTGCTCAACGTAGAGTTGGAGTTCCGGCGGCAGAAGGGGGACGGCGCGGTCAAGAGCCTCGGGTACCCACCCGGAGCCCGGTACGCCGTCAGTCTTCGAGCGAGGCGATCGTCTCCCGGAGCCAGCCCAGTTCGGCCCGCGAGGTGGCGCGCGCGATGGTCAGGATGCCGCGCCGGAAGGGGTCGTCGAACTCCTCGGCGCTGAGCGGCCGGTCGCCGTCGTAGAAGAAGCTGGCGGGTTCCTCCAGGAACGCGAGGCGGCGACGCAGCACGGTCGTCTGGGCCTTCGCGTCGTCCAGGTGCCGGAGGAAGGCCAGCACGGTGAACCAGCGGTTCTCGTCGGTGATGTCGCGCTGGACGGGTTCGGCGAGCCGCCGCCGCAGGTCCCGCCTGCCCTCCTCGGTGAGCGTCAGGACATGGCGGGGAGCCGCCACGGCACCGGGCTCGGTGGCGCGCTCCAACAGGCCCGCTGTCTCCAGGCGCTTGATCGCCGGGTAGAGCGTGCTCTCCGCGATCGGACGCACGTGCCCCGTGAGTGCGGTGATGCGCTTGCGCAGCTCATAGCCGTGCAGGGGGGCGTCGTAGAGGAAACCGAGGATGGCGAGCTCCAGCATGGCCACATCCTCGCGCAACCGCGCGGGTAATGCATCGGTCTGGCTATACATCGGTTCCGATGTATTCTCCTGGGTGACCATTGGCGCACGGCGAGGGCGACGCGATGAAGCAGGCCGAGTTCGACGGCAAGGGGAGCTGTGTCCGGTGGACGGAGACGCCGGGCGATGAACCCGCGCGCGTGTATGTGCACGGGCTGGGATCGGTGTCCTCCGTGTATCACGCGCACATCGCCGCCCGTGCCGAACTCACGGGCCGGCGCAGCCTCTTCGTCGATCTGCCGGGGCACGGCATCAGTGATCGGCCCCAGCATTTCGGCTACACCCTGGAGGAGCACGCCGACGCCCTGGCGGCCGTACTGGACGCCGCGGGACTGACCGGCGCCGAGTTGGTCGCGCACAGCCTGGGCGGCGCCGTCGCCATCGTGCTCGCCCATCGGCGCCCCGAACTCGTCTCCCGGCTGGTCCTGACGGAGGCCAACCTCGACGCCTTCCCGCCGCCCACCGCGGGAAGCAGCGGCATCGCCTCCCACGAGGAGGACGCCTTCGTCGACGGCGGTCACGCGCGCGTGCTGGAGAAGGTCGGACCGCTGTGGGCGGCCACGATGCGCCTGGCCGACCCGCGCGCGCTGCACCGCACCGCGGTGGGGCTCGTCCTTGGTTCGCGGCCCGTGATGCGCGAGATCCTCGAAGACATCCCCGTCGAGCGCGTGTATCTGCAGGGCGAGTTGAGCGGTGCCCTGGAGGACAGGCACGCCCTGGAGGCGGCGGGTGTGCGCGTGGTGATGGTGCCAGGCGCCGGCCACAACGTCATGTTCGACAACCCTGACGTCTTCGCTGCCGCGGTCGCCGGGCAGGTGTGAGGGTCAGCTCTCTCGCACCGCGAGCGCCAGGAAGCGGTCGTCCTCGTCGACGTACGACGTCATGCGCCACCCGGAACCGGCCAGCAGCGAGCGGAGGTTGGGCTCCGCCCGCAGATCGTCCGGGGTGATCTGCCGCCCCTGACGGGCCGCGAGGGCCGCCCTGCCGATCGGGTGGAACAACGCCAGTGTGCCGCCCGGTCGCACCGCACGGGCCAACTCCCGCAGATTCTCCGCTGGATGGGGCAGATGCGCGATGAGTCCCGCCCCGAAGACGGCGTCCAGCGATCCCGAGCGCAGCGGGAGCACCGCCACGTCGGTGAGCAGCAGCTGCCCCTCCCGGTGCCGTCCCGCCCGTACGGCGGCCTCCAGCATGGCCGGGGTCAGATCGGCCCCGAGGACCACTCCCGAGGGCCCCACGGCCGCACGCAGGGGCGGCAGGGCCCGTCCGGTGCCGCAGCCGGCGTCGAGTACGCGGTCCCCCTCGCGCAGCCCGAGGTCGGCGACCGCGGCCGCGTAAGCGGGGCCGTCGTCGGGGAACCTGTCGTCCCAGTCGGCGGCTCGGGCGGTGAAGAACTCCTGGACGTGTGTGTGGTCGTCGCTCATGTTCCGCATGATCCCTCACTGGTGGGAGTGATGCCCTCACCGACAGGGATGACGCAGAGGCGCACACGTTCGAGCGGAGGCGATCGTTCAGGGAGGCTTCCGTGTCATATTTCAACACCTTTCGAAATGCGCCCCCTTTGTGAGCCCCTGCCCCGACTAGCGTCCCTGGGTCATGGGACACATGGACTACGCCGCCCTGGGGTGGCTGACACCCGCACTGTCGTACGCCATGGCCTGCATCGGCGCCGCGTTGGGGCTGCGCTGCACCGTCCGCGCCCTCGGCGCCACCGGCCGCTCGCGCCGCAACTGGCTCGTCACGGCCGCCTCGGCCATCGGCACAGGTATCTGGACCATGCACTTCGTGGCCATGCTGGGCTTCAGCGTCAGCGGCACCGACATCCGCTACGACGTGCCGCTCACCATCGCGAGCCTGCTCGTCGCCATGGCCGTCGTCTGCGCCGGTGTCTTCGCCGTCGGCTACAGCCGCGACCGCACACGCGCGCTCTTCCTGGGCGGCCTGACCACGGGGCTCGGCGTGGCCAGCATGCACTACCTGGGCATGGCGGCCGTCCGCCTGCACGGCGAACTGAACTACGACCCCGTCCTCGTCGGCCTCTCGGTGCTGATCTCCGTCGTCGCCGCCACGGCGGCACTGTGGGCGGCGCTCAACATCAAGTCACCTGTAGCCGTCACCGTCGCCTCCCTGATCATGGGCGCGGCGGTGAGCAGCATGCACTACACCGGGATGTTCGCGGTGAGCGTACGGGTCACGCCCGGCGGGGACGTCCTGCCCGGGGCCACGGCGATGCAGTTCATCTTCCCCCTCGCCGTCGGCCTCGGGTCCTATCTCTTCCTGACCTCGGCCTTCGTCGGCCTGTCCCCGACGACGGGGGAGCGCGAGGCCTCCGCCTCCGCCCAGCGGCCGGTCGAGAGCGTCGCCCGTTAGCCACCGGCACGCCCCGACGAACCACTTCCGAGCGAGGAGGCCATGCGTACACCCCGGAGGACCACCCCACCCGGCGCCGACACGCCGCCCCCACCCCCCGTGCGCGGCCGCCGCGCCCACGCGGGACCACCCGCCGACGAAATCCCGGACGAACCCGCGGGCGCGGTAGCCGAGGAGGCGCCCGCGCGCGGAGGACGCTGGCGGATACGGCCGCGTACCGTCCGAGCCAAGATCGTCTGTCTGCTGATGGTTCCGGTGGTCTCGCTGCTGGCCCTGTGGGCCTACGCCACCGTCACCACCGCGCAGGACGTCTCCAGGCTGCGGCAGGTCCAGCGCGTCGACGCCGAGATCCGGGCCCCCGTCGCAGCCGCCGTCGCCGCCCTCCAGACCGAGCGCGCGACCGCGGTACGGCTCGCCACCGACCCCTCCGCCGTGCCGGGCGGCGACTACAAGAAGCTCACCGAACGCACCGACGCGGCCGTGGCCGAGCTGCGCCTGGGCGACGACAACACCGTCGCGGACGCCGAGGAGCTGCCCCCCGGAGTGGCCCAGCGGCTCGACGAGTTCGTCACCGGCGCCGAGCAACTCGGCTCGCTGCGCACCGCCGTGCTCGACCGCAGGGCCGGCTGGGACCAGACCTACGAGCGGTACACGAAGACCATCGCGGCCGCCTTCCCCGTGGGCGGCGCGCTCACCGGCATCCAGGACGCCGACCTCGGCTCCGACGCGCGCGTGCTGCTCGAATTCTCCCGCGCGGGAGAGGCGTTGGCCCAGGAGGACGCGGTACTGGTCGGCGCACGCCTGGCCGGCAAGCTCGACGGTGAGCGACTGCGGCTGTTCTCCGGCGCCGTCGAAACCCGCCGTATCCTCACCGAGGCCGCCGTCGCCGACCTGCGCGGCCCCGAGCGCACCGCCTGGCAGAGGCTCGCCGCCGACGGTGACTACGCCGCCGTGGGCGCCGCGGAGAACGCGGTCCTGGCCGCCGCACCCGGGGCACGCGCGATCGACGCCGCCCCGCAGGCTGCCTGGGACCGGGCACTGGCGCGCGTGCAGGACGAGATGCGCACCATCGAGGCCGACGCGGGACGCGGAGTCGCGGACCGGGCCGACCCTTTCACCCGCGGACTGCTCACCCCGGCCGGCGCCGCCGTGCTCCTCGGCCTCGCCGCCGTCGCCGCCTCGCTGGTGATCTCGGTACGCATCGGCCGCGGACTGGTCGTGGAGCTGGTGAGCCTGCGCAACAGCGCCCTGGAGATCGCCCGCCGCAAACTCCCCGAGGCGATGCGGAGACTTCGCGCGGGCGAGGAGATCGACATCTGTGCCGAGGCCCCGCCGGGACCGCCCGCGGAGGACGAGGCCGGACAGGTCGCCGAGGCACTGGGCACCGTCCACCGCGCCGCCGTGCGCGCCGCCGTCGAGCGCGCCGAACTCGCCAGCGGCATCTCCGGGGTCTTCGTCAACCTCGCCCGCCGCAGCCAGGTCCTGGTGCACCGTCAGCTCAGCCTGCTGGACAGCATGGAGCGCCGCTCGGACGATCCGAACGAACTGAGCGACCTGTTCCGGCTCGACCACCTCACCACCCGTATGCGCCGCCACGCGGAGAGCCTGATCATCCTCTCCGGCGCGGCACCCGGCCGCGCCTGGCGCATGCCTGTCTCGCTGACCAACGTGGTGCGCGCGGCCGTCTCCGAGGTCGAGGACTACGCTCGCGTGGAGGTACGACAGCTGCCCGAGGCGGCCGTCATCGGCGCGGCCGTCGCCGACCTCACCCACCTGCTGGCGGAACTCGTCGAGAACGCCGCCCAGTTCTCGCCGCCCCACACCCGCGTGCGCATCACCGGCGAACCCGTGGGCAACGGCTACGCCGTCGAGGTCGAGGACCGCGGCCTCGGCATGGGCAAGGAGACCCTCGCCGAGGCCAACCGCCGTATCGAACAGTCCGAGGCGCTCGACTTGTTCGACAGCGACCGGCTCGGTCTCTTCGTGGTGAGCAGGCTCGCCGCCCGGCACGGCATCAAGGTGCACCTGCGCACCTCGCCCTACGGCGGCACGACCGCCGTCGTTCTGCTGCCCACCTCGCTGTTGCACGGCGGAGCGGCGGAACGTTCCCCCCGCAAGGCCGCCGCGGCACCCCAGGCCGTCGAGCGCGAGTACGCGCGCGTGACCGGCGGCGCCGCGCACCAGGAGCCGGTGGAAGCACCGGCAGACCGGCCCGCGCTGGTGGCCCCCGCACCCGTGGCCGCGAAGACGACCACCGAGACCCCGCCACCCGGAGTCACCACCTTGCGACTGCACCGCCCCCCGGACGACTCCGACAGCTCCGACGACCTGCCCCGCCGCGTCCGCCAGGCGAACCTCGCCCCTCAACTGCGCGAGCCGCACGCCGAGGAGCCGAACCGGTCATCCGCCGACGGGGGCGACGACCGGCGCACACCCGAGCTCGTACGGGACCGCATGGCGGCGTACCGCGACGGCTGGGCGCGCGGCGGCGGGCGGAAGCCGGACCGCGGTGCCGCCCCGGATTCGACAGTGCGCAGCGACAGCAGCGAAGGAGACCCCGCATGATCCAGGATCCCGGCATGAGGGACGGCGTGGGGGTCCCCCCGCGCGAGCGAAGCCGAGAGTGGGGGAGGTCCGGCGAACTCGACTGGCTGCTGGACGATCTGGTGCTGCGCGTGAGCGAGGTGCGCCATGCGGTCGTGCTCTCCAACGACGGTCTTGCCGTCGGCGCGTCCACCGATCTCAGGCGCGAGGACGCCGAGCACCTCGCGGCGGTCGCGTCCGGCTTCCACAGTCTGGCCAAGGGCGCGGGCCGGCACTTCGGCGCCGGTGGCGTGCGCCAGACCATGGTGGAGATGGACGAAGGCTTCCTGTTCGTGGCCGCCGCGGGCGACGGCTCCTGCCTCGCCGTCCTGACCGCCGTGACCGCCGACATCGGCCTCGTGGCGTATGAGATGGCACGTCTGGTGAAACGTGTCGGCGAGCACCTCTACACCGCGCCGCGTATCGGCGCGCGGCCGCCCGCCGCGGGCTGAGGCCAGAAGGCGGTCCGTACCGATGAACGACGAAGACCTGAGGGGCGCCCCGCGCGAGCAGGGCAGCCAGTGGTACGACAACGAGGCCGGGCCCCTCGTCCGCCCGTACGCCATGACGGGCGGGCGCACCAAGCCCGGTCCCACCGGAGTCCGCTTCGACCTGATCGCGCTCGTCACGCTGGACGCGGGCGCACCCGGCCCCGATGACGAGACCGCGCTCGGCCCCGAACACCGGGCGCTGATCGAGCTGTGCCGGCCCGAGACGCAGTCGGTCGCCGAACTCGCCGCGGGCGCCGACCTTCCGGTGGGCGTCGTCCGGGTGCTCCTCGGCGACCTCCTGGAAACGGGCTGTGTCACCGTCAGCCGGCCGGTGCCGCCCGCGCAGCTTCCCGACGAGCGGATTCTGCGCGAAGTGATCGAAGGATTGCGGGCGCTGTAGATGACAGCTCACAACAAGGCAAAAAGCGTCGGATCCTTCGGGAGAGCACCGGAGTTGTCATGATGCTGACTTCGCACACACGCACTGAAGCCGCGTACGCACGTTCCGTGACTGCGCGATGCACACCTGACGGCGCCGACCGTGGCCGGCACTCCCGAGAGAAGTGATCGATGGTCTCCGAGAACTCCGCTGACCCGGGCGGCGAGACGGCCGCCCTGGCGTTGAAGATCCTGGTCGCCGGCGGTTTCGGCGTGGGCAAGACGACCCTGGTGGGCGCGGTCAGCGAGATCAGGCCGCTGCGTACCGAGGAACTGCTCAGCGAGGCGGGTCAGTTGGTGGACGACACCGACGGCGTGGATCACAAGGTCACGACCACCGTGGCGATGGACTTCGGACGCATCACCATCCGCTCAGGCCTCTCGCTCTATCTGTTCGGCACGCCAGGCCAGGACCGCTTCTGGTTCCTGTGGGACGAACTCTCCCAGGGAGCCCTCGGCGCTGTCGTCCTCGCCGACACCCGGCGCCTGGAGGACTGCTTCCCCGCCGTGGACTACTTCGAGCACCGGCACATCCCGTTCGTGGTCGCCGTCAACTGCTTCGCGGGCGCCCGCGCCTACGGCGCCCACGACGTCTCGCGCGCGCTCGACCTCGACAAGGGAACGCCCGTGGTGCTGTGCGACGCCCGGGACCGCGACTCGGGGAAGGAGGTGCTCATCCGGCTCGTCGAGTACGCCGGGCGGATGCACACCGCCCGGCTGCTCGACTCGGTGGGCTGAACGGCCTCAGTCCGCGACGGACTTGTGCGCCAGGACCTTCTCGATCGCTACGCGGACGAGGAGTTCGCCCGGAACGCCGTTGCGGGCCCCGAACTCCTCGGCGCGTTCCTCGCCCATGTACCGGGCGCCGATGCGCGCGGCCCAGTGCCTCAACTGCTCGGGATCCTGCGAGATCTGCGCCTTGCCCTGCAGTACGACGAAGTCGAACGGTGGCCGGTCGTCGTCCACGCACAGCGCGACGCGGCCGTCGCGGGCGATGTTGCGCCCCTTCACGCTGGTGCTGCCGGTGTTGAACACCACCTCGTCCCCGTCGAGGAGGAACCAGATGGGGGCCACGTGCGGACTTCCGTCGACCCGGACCGTGGACAGCTTCGCGGTGCGGGTGCCGTGCGAGACGAACTCGCGCCATTCCGTGTCGGTCATCTTCTGTGCCATGCCCCCATCCTCCTTGCCCGGAGCCCGGCTTGTCCGGAAGGCTGGCGAGCAGATCCTCCCTCGGCCAGGGGGGAGACATCTCACGGGGAGACAGGACATGGCGCAGAATCAAGGACTTGGCTGGTTGCTGGACGATCTGACGGAGCGTGTGGAGCATGTGCGGCACGCGCTGGTCCTGTCCAACGACGGGCTGGTGACGGGCGCGAGCACGGGGCTGCGCCGCGAGGATGCGGAGCATCTGGCCGCGGTCTCCTCCGGGTTGCACAGCCTCGCGAAGGGCTCCGGCCACCACTTCGGCGCGGGCAGGGTGCGCCAGACGATGGTCGAGTTCGACGACGCCGTCCTGTTCGTGACCGCCGCCGGAACCGGCAGCTGCCTGTGCGTCCTCAGCGGAGCGGAGGCCGACATCGGCCAGATCGCCTACGAGATGACACTGCTCGTCAACCGGGTCGGCGAGCACCTCGCGGTCGATGCGCGCAAGCCCGAGCGGGATTCCACCACAGAGCTCTGACGCGTAAATACGAACCGGCGCGGGCAAAAGTGCAGGTAGCTGACCTCGCCTCCTGCGCCGCCACCCCGCGGCGCCGTGTTGATCAAGGGCTACGGGGCATCCGCCCTGCCCATTTACCCGCCCCACGGCGGGCGGCGAAGCCCCCCTGGGTCGCTGACCTGCGCGTTTTCGCTTCCCCGTGGAGTTATCCACAGGCTTGCGCCGAGATCGGCCGGATTGGCTACGGTTCTGTCACGGCGAACGCACACAGCGTGAGCATCCGACTCCACGGGGGAGAGCGACCATGACAGGCGACACCATCACCCAACCGCACGGCACGTCCTGCACGACCGGACGCGCCGCCCGGGAACTGGGTCTGAAGCGACGCGAGTTCGAGCTCGCCGTCCACCTCGGCCACATCCGGACCGTGCCCGACGAAGGAGGAGGCGGGGCCCGGCGCGTCGCCCGCTCGGAGATCGAGCGCGTGCGGGCCGGCGACGGCTTCCCCGAGTTGCTGCTGGAGCGTGTGCGGACCGTCGGCACCACCGAAGGCGCGGCCCTGATGCAGGTGTCACCCGGCCGGTTCACCCGCCTCGCCCGTCTGGGCCTGGTCGTGCCCGTGCACTTCTACCTCAACCGCTACCGGGCCGTCGTCTGGATGTACCTGGCCGAGGAACTGAGGCAGTTCGCGGCCGACGAGAAAAACACCCCGCTGCTGAAGGCGCGTACCCCCGAAGGGCTGCGCGACCAGCTGAGGGCCGGCCTGGACCTGCGCCCGCGCAACTGGCGTGGACGCCATCTGGGATCCCTGCTGCGGCAGACCGACGACCCCTGGGAGCAGGCCGGAGCCGTGGCGGCCTTCCTCGACCCCGTCCAGATCGCGGAGATCGTCACCGACCCCTGCGAACGCTCCCATCTGCACCGCTTCCGGCCCGGTCCGCCCGCGCACGGAGCGCCGGGCTCCGCGGCCGCTCGCCTGTGCGAGCGGATCATGACGGCGGAGGACGCCGACGAGATCGGCTGGCTGCGGGCCGACCTGGCACAGGCCATGGAAGAGGCGCGCGAGCACCGGCCCGCACCGCGCCCCACAGCGAAGCCGGCCACACGCGCGCCGGTCCCGGACGAACCCGGGCCGCCGCACCGGCTGTTCGGCTGGCTGCGCCGCAGAAGCGTCTGACCTACAGAGCTCGGAACAGCCCCTCCTGGACGACCGACACCAGCAGCCGTCCCTGGAGGTCGTAGATCCGCCCACGGGCCAGACCGCGCCCACCCGTGGCGATCGGCGACTCCTGGTCGTACAGGAACCACTCGTCCGCGCGGAAGGGACGGTGGAACCACATCGCGTGATCCAGGGACGCGATGTCGAAGCTCCGTGGGCCCCACAGGGGTTCGACCGGGATGCGCACGGCGTCCAGGAGGGTCATGTCACTGGCGTAGGTCAGCGCGCAGGTGTGCACGACCGGGTCGTCCCCGAGCGGTCCGACCGCACGCATCCACACCGCGCTGCGCGGCTCGGCGTCCTTGACCTCCTTCGGCGTCCAGCGCAGCCGGTCCACGTAGCGGATGTCGAAGGGCTGGCGGCGCGCCATCCGCTCCAACTGCTCCGGCAGCGCGCCCAGATGCTCCCGGATCTCGTCGGTGACCGTCGGCAGCGACTCCGGGTCCGGGACCTCGCGTGCCGGCGGTAGCTGGTGCTCGAAGCTCCCCTGTTCAGGCTTGTGAAAGGAGGCGGTGAGATTGAAGATCGTGCGGCCCTGCTGCACCGCGGTGACCCGGCGGGTCGTGAACGACCGCCCGTCCCGCACCCGTTCGACCTGGTACACGATCGGCACACCCGGCCGGCCCGGGCGCAGGAAGTACGCGTGCAGCGAGTGCACCGGACGGTCGCCGTCCGTGGTGCGCGCGGCGGCGACCAGCGCCTGGCCCGCCACCTGCCCGCCGAAGACCCGCTGCAGGGACTCGTGGGGGCTGCGGCCACGGAAGATGTTGACCTCGATCTGCTCCAGGTCGAGCAGGTCGACGAGCCTCTCGGCCGGATTCGTCGTCATGGGTGGGATTCTCCTGTGCTCACAACTGGCCTACGTCGGTGACGCGGACCACCGCGCGGCCCTCCGCGTCGGAGGCGGTGAGGTCGACCTCCGCGCTGATGCCCCAGTCATGGTCCCCGTTCGGGTCGTCGAAGATCTGGCGGACGCGCCACAGACGGTTCGCCGGCTCCTCCTCGATCACCAGGAGCTTCGGGCCGCGGGCATTGGGGCCGGTGCCGAGGTCGTCGTACTCGTCCCAGTACTTGTCCATGGCCTCGCCCCAGGCGTCCGCGTCCCAGCCGGCGTCGGCGTCCATCTCGCCCAGCTCCTCGACGTGGTCGAGGGCGGCGAGCTCGACACGGCGGAACAGCGCGTTGCGGACCAGGACACGGAAGGCACGCGCGTTGGTGGTGACCGGCTTGACCTCGTCGGCCTTCTCCTGGGCCTCCTCCGCGGTCATCTCCTCCGGGTTGGCGAGCTGCTCCCACTCGTCCAGCAGGCTGGAGTCGACCTGGCGGACCATCTCGCCCAGCCACTCGATCAGATCCTGCAGGTCCTCGGACTTCAGATCGTCCGGGATGTTGTGGTCGAGGGTCTTGTAGGCGCTCGCCAGGTAGCGCAGCACGATGCCCTCGGTCCGGGCCAGCTCGTAGAACGACACCAACTCCGTGAAGGACATCGCCCGTTCGTACATGTCGCGGATGACGGACTTCGGCGACAGGGGGTGGTCACCGACCCACGGGTGGCTCTTGCGGTAGGTGTCGTACGCGTGGAAGAGCAGCTCCTCCAGGGGCTTGGGGTAGGAGATGTCCTGGAGGCGCTCCATGCGCTCCTCGTACTCCACGCCGTCGGCCTTCATCGCGGCGACGGCCTCGCCCTTGGCCTTGTTCAGCTGGGCGACGAGGATCTGCCGGGGGTCGTCCAGGGTGGACTCCACGACGGACACCATGTCCAGGGCGTAGGACGGCGAGTCCGGGTCCAGCAGCTCGAATGCGGCCAGCGCGAAGGTGGACAGCGGCTGGTTGAGGGCGAAGTCCTGCTGGAGATCGACGGTGAGCCGGACGATACGGCCCTCGGCGTCCGGCTGGTCGAGCTTCTCGACGATGCCGCCGTCCAGGAGCGAGCGGTAGATGGCGATCGCGCGCCGGATGTGCCGCAGCTGCTGCTTGCGCGGCTCGTGGTTGTCCTCCAGCAGATGCCGCATCGCCTCGAAGGCGTTGCCGGGCCGGGCGATCACCGACAGCAGCATGGTGTGCGTCACGCGGAAGCGGGAGGTCAGCGGCTCCGGCTCGGAGGCGATGAGCTTCTCGAAGGTGTTCTCGGTCCACCCGACGAAGCCCTCGGGTGCCTTCTTGCGGACGACCTTGCGGCGCTTCTTCGGGTCGTCGCCGGCCTTGGCCAGCGCCTTCTCGTTCTCGATGACATGCTCGGGCGCCTGGGCGACGACAAAGCCCGCCGTGTCGAAGCCCGCACGACCGGCGCGGCCCGCGATCTGGTGGAACTCCCGGGCGCGCAGGGTGCGGACACGGCTGCCGTCGTACTTCGTCAGCGCCGTGAACAGCACCGTGCGGATGGGCACATTGACGCCCACGCCCAGCGTGTCCGTGCCGCAGATGACCTTCAGCAGACCCGCCTGGGCGAGCTTCTCCACCAGGCGGCGGTACTTGGGCAGCATGCCCGCGTGATGGACACCGATGCCGTGCCGGACGTAACGGGAGAGGTTGCGGCCGAACTTGGTGGTGAAGCGGAAGTTGCCGATGAGCTCGGCGATCCGGTCCTTCTCCTCGCGCGTGCACATGTTGATGCTCATCAGCGCCTGCGCCCGCTCCACGGCCTGGGCCTGCGTGAAGTGCACGATGTAGACCGGCGCCTGCTTGGTCTCCAGCAGTTCGGTCAGCGTCTCGGTGAGCGGGGTGAGTTTGTACTCGTACGACAGCGGCACGGGACGGGTCGCCGAGCGGACCACGGCCGTCGGGCGGCCGGTGCGGCGGGTGAGGTCCGTCTCGAACATCGAGACGTCGCCGAGCGTGGCCGACATCAGCACGAACTGGGCCTGCGGCAGTTCGAGGATCGGGATCTGCCAGGCCCAGCCGCGGTCCGCCTCCGCGTAGAAGTGGAACTCGTCCATGACGACCTGGCCGACGTCGGCGTGCTTGCCGTCGCGCAGCGCGATCGAGGCGAGGACCTCCGCGGTGCAGCAGATGACCGGGGCGTCGGCGTTGACGGACGCGTCGCCGGTGAGCATGCCGACGTTCTCGGTGCCGAAGAGCTTGCACAGCTCGAAGAACTTCTCCGACACCAGCGCCTTGATCGGAGCCGTGTAGAAGGTGACCTCGTCCCGGGCGAGCGCGGCGAAGTGGGCACCCGCCGCGATCATGCTCTTGCCGGAGCCGGTGGGCGTCGACACGATCACATTCGCGCCGGAGACCGCCTCGATCAACGCCTCCTCCTGGTGGGGATAGAGGGTCAGGCCGCGCTCCTCGGCCCACGACTCGAAGGCTTCGTAGAGGGCGTCGGGGTCGGCGGTCGGCGGCAGCTGATCGATGAGGGTCACCCACCCATCTTGCCTGGCGTCCCGGCCGACGGGGGAATCGGCTGCCCACACGAAGATCGCGAACGCTACGCTGTGTCGCCGACGACACGTCAGCGCACATCGTCAACTGGACAGCGGCACACGAGGAATGGGGCGGGCAACGGCCATGATGGGACCAGCACACTCACTGTCGGGCGCCGCGGCCTGGCTCGGCGTCGGGGCGGCGGCCGCGGCGGCGGGACGCCCGATGCCCTGGCCCGTCGTCCTGGTCGGCGCCCTGATCTGCGCCGGCGCGGCGCTGGCCCCGGACCTCGACCACAAGGCGGCCACCATCTCCCGGGCCTTCGGACCGCTGTCACGGGGATTGTGCGAGATCGTCGACAAGCTCTCCTACGCCGTCTACAAGGCGACCAAGAAGCAGGGCGACCCGCGCCGCTCCGGCGGTCACCGCACGCTCACGCACACCTGGCTGTGGGCGGTCCTGATCGGTGCCGGCGCCTCGGTGCTGGCGATCACCGGGGGCCGCTGGGCGGTGCTGGGCATCCTCTTCGCGCACATTGTGCTGGCCATCGAGGGCCTGCTGTGGCGGGCGACCCGCGGCTCCAGCGCCGATGTCCTGGTGTGGCTGCTGGCGGCGACGAGCGCGTGGATCCTCGCCGGCGTCCTGGACAAGCCGGGCAACGGCGCGGACTGGTTGTTCACGGCGCCGGGCCAGGAGTACCTGTGGCTTGGGCTGCCGATCGTGCTGGGCGCGCTGGTGCACGACATCGGGGACGCGCTGACGGTGTCGGGCTGCCCGATCCTGTGGCCGATCCCGGTGGGCCGCAAGCGCTGGTATCCGATCGGCCCGCCGAAGGCCATGCGCTTCCGGGCGGGCAGCTGGGTGGAGCTGAAGGTGCTGATGCCGGTGTTCATGCTGCTCGGAGGCGTGGGCTGCGCGGCGGCGCTCAACGTGATCTGAGCGGGGGAGGCGCCGACCGTTCAGGCCTGGTCGGCGCCCGCGCCGCCGTAGCGCCGCTCGAAGCGGGCGACGCGGCCCTCCGAGTCCACCGTGCGCGCCTTGCCGGTGTAGAAGGGGTGGCTCTCCGAGGAGATCTCCACGTCCACGACCGGGTAGGTCTCGCCGTCGTCCCATTCGATGGTCTCGCCGCTGGTCGCGGTGGACCGGGTGAGGAAGGCGTACCCGGCGGCGCGGTCCCGGAAGACGACCTCGTGGTAGTCGGGGTGCTTGTCCTGCTGCATGAAGGCTCCTCGGAGAACGCTGCGACGGCGGGTTCAGCCGGACAGGGCGTCCTCGTCGACGATGTGCATGGCGGCCTCCTCGGCCGAGGCCGCGGCGCCGTCGATCCCGACGTCCGTGGCGACCAGCGCGCTCTCCTCGTCCTCGTGCGCGCCCTCGTCGGGAGCGACGAGCCGGCCGGAGCGGGCCGCGCCGACCTCGTTGTCCAGGAGTTCGCCGTCGGTGCCCTCGCAGTCGCCGAGGCCGTCGCCGTCGGGAGTTTCGAGGTCGGGCAACTCCTCGGCGAGACGCTGGTCCAGCGTCTCGCCCTGGTGGCGCTCCGCGGCCGTCACACCGCTGCGCTCCACCGCCCATGGTCGCTCCGGCGGGGACCAGCCACGGTCGAGAGGGTCGCCGACGCCGTCGTTGTCCAGGGTGTCCTCGGCATCGAGCAGCCCCGCGTCGTCCTGGATCTCGGACGCGTCGGGCTGGTAGACGTCGTCACCCCATCCGTCGGCGCTGTTCACGGGTACCTCCAGGTGGTGGGGACGAGCCCGTCGTCACCGCGATCGACGACGGGCCGGCGCGCGGGGCACTGGCTGCGCCCGACGCGTGCCGCATGCTTCCCGGGTGCTCCCCGAACCGGTGCCGCTATCCAGCCTTCCACCCCTTTTCGCCCCAGCGCAACGCCACGAGGCCGGGGCGACGACGGGACGGCCGCGGGACCGGCTCCTCAGCCGGGAAAACCTGAGAGTGCGCCGGGCCCCGTGGCCGGCCGGCCACCGGGCCGACGCGGGGCGCGCGTGCCCGCCGACCGCGCCCCCGGGCCGGGAGGTCACCCTCGCCGATCCGGGTCACCCGCACCCGGCACTCCCAGCCGGGGCCGTCCGCTCGTCTCACCCGTGCCAGGACCGCCAGAGCGCCGCGTACGCCCCCTTCGCCGCGACCAGCTCGTCATGGCTGCCCAGCTCGCTGATCCGGCCGTTCTCGACGACGGCGATGACGTCGGCGTCGTGGGCGGTGTGCAGGCGGTGGGCGATGGCCACCACCGTGCGGCCGTCCAGGACGCGGGCCAGGGAGCGCTCCAGGTGGCGGGCGGCCCGTGGGTCGAGCAGGGACGTCGCCTCGTCCAGCACCAGCGTGTGCGGATCGGCCAGCACCAGCCGGGCCAGCGCGATCTGCTGTGCCTGTGCCGGGGTCAGGGCGAAGCCGCCCGAGCCGACCTCGGTGTCCAGGCCCTCGTCGAGGGCGCGTGCCCAGCCGTCCGCGTCGACAGCCCCGAGCGCCGCCCACAGCTCGGCGTCGACGGCGTCGTCCCGGGTTCCCGCGCTCGACGGGAGCCGGGAGTGGGGGAGGGCGAGCAGCAGGTTGTCGCGCAGGGAGCCCACGAAGACGTGGTGCTCCTGGTTGACGAGGGCCACGTGCTCGCGGACTCGCTCGGCGGGCATCCGGGACAGCTCCGCACCGCCGAGGGCGATCCGGCCCTCCCGGGGCGCGTAGATACCGGCGAGGAGCCGGCCCAGCGTGGACTTGCCCGCACCGGACGGGCCGACCAGCGCGAGACGGGTGCCGGGGGCCACCTCCAGGGACACCTTGCGCAGGACGTCCACACCTTCGAGGTAGCCGAAGTGCACCCGGTCGGCGTGCACGTCGCGTCCGTCGGGAGTCAGCGAGGCGTCCCCGGCGTCCGGCTCGATGTCCCGTACCCCGACCAGCCGGGCCAGCGACACCTGCGCGACCTGGAGCTCGTCGTACCAGCGCAGGATCAGGCCCACCGGATCGACGAGCATCTGCGCGATGAGCGCGCCCGTGGTCAGTTCGCCCACCCCGATCCAGCCCTGCAGGACGAACACGCCGCCGAGCATCAGGACCGAGCCGAGGACGGTGACATGGGTGACGTTGATGACCGGGAAGAGCACGGACCGCAGCCAGAGCGTGTAGCGCTCCCAGGCCGTCCACTCCTTGACCCGCTGCTTGGACAGGTCGATACGGCGCTCGCCGAGGCGGTGGGCCTCGACCGTGCGGCCGGCGTCCACCGTCTCGGCCAGGGCGGCGGCCACGGCGGCGTATCCCGCGGCCTCCGAGCGGTAGGCGGCCGGCGCCCGCTTGAAGTACCAGCGGCAGCCGACGACCAGCAGCGGCACGGCGACCAGCACCGCGGCGCCCAGCGGCGGCGCGGTGATCACGAGGCCGCCCAGCAGCAGCGCCGCCCACACCACGCCGATCGCCAGCTGGGGGACGGCTTCGCGCATGGCGTTGGCGAGCCGGTCGATGTCGGTCGTGATCCGGGACAGCAGATCGCCGGTCCCGGCGCGCTCCAGCACGCCGGGCGGCAGCCCGACGGACCGGACGAGGAAGTCCTCGCGCAGGTCGGCCAGCATCCGCTCGCCGAGTATCGCGCCGCGCAGCCGCACCTCCCGGACGAACACCGCCTGGATGACGAGCGCGACCAGGAACAGCGAGACGGTGAGCTCCAGATGGAGCTCTCGCGCACCGTCGGACACCCGCTCGACCAGGCCGCCGAACAGCCACGGCCCCGCCATGGAGGCGATGACGGCGGCCGTGTTGACGGCGATCAGGATCAGGAAGGCCCGCCGGTGCCGGCGGAAGAGTTCGGTCACGTAGGCGCGTACGGTGGCCGGGGCGCCGACGGGCAGGGTGTTCGCCGTCGTCGGGGCCGCGGGGTCGTAGGCCGGTGGCGCCACGCCGATCATGCGCTCTCCTCGATCTCTTCCAGTGCGTCCAGCCGTGTGGTGGCGGTCCGCTGTGAATCCGTGTCCAGCCGTGTGGTGGCGGTCCGCTGTGAATCCGTGTCCAGCCGTGTGGTGGCGGTCCGCTCCAGCCGTGCGGTGCCGGTCCGCTGTGAATCCGCTTCCAGCCGCGAGGTGCCGGTCCGCCGTGAATCCGTGTCCAGCCGTGCATCCCTCTCCGACCGCTCCGCCTCCTCATCCGTCTCCCGGGTCACGACCGCCCGGTACAACGGCTCCTTGTGCAGCAGCTCCCGGTGCACCCCGACCGCCGTGACCTCGCCCTCGTGGACGAGGACGACCCGGTCGGCCCGGTCCAGGAGCAGCGGCGAGGAGGTGAACACCACGGTGGTGCGCCCCGCGCGCAGATCCCGCAGGCCACCGGCGATCCGTGCCTCCGTGTGGGAGTCCACGGCAGAGGTGGGTTCGTCCAGGACGAGCACCTCCGGATCCGTGACCAGCGACCGGGCCAGTGCCAGGCGCTGGCGCTGGCCGCCGGACAGGGAGCGCCCGCGTTCGGTGATGAGCGCGTCCATCGGGTCCGCGGCGTCGAGCGAACTCTGGGCCAGCGCGTCCAGTACGTCCGCGCACTGCGCCGCCGCGAGCGCCTCCGCCGAGCCGACCGCGCCCGAATGGGGCACGTCGAGCAGTTCGCGCAGGGTGCCCGACAGCAGCACCGGGTCCTTGTCCTGGACGAGGACGGCCGTGCGCGCGGTGTCGAGGGGCAGTTCGTCCAGCGGCACCCCGCCCAGCCGTACCGAGGTGCCGGCCTCGGAGGGGTGGCCGCCGAGTCGTTCGGCCAGACGTCCCGCCGCGTCCGGGTCGCCGCACACCACGGCGGTGAACCGGCCCGCGGGCGCGAGCAGTCCGGTGGCCGGGTCGTACAGATCGCCGGACGGCAGGTCCGCCGCGCGCGAGCCGTCGGTGCCGCGGTCGTCGACGGCTCGCTCCAGAGACAGCACCCGCGCGGCCCGCCGGGCCGAGGGGCGGGAGAAGGAGTAGGCCATGGCGATCTCTTCGAAGTGCCGCAGAGGGTAGGTGAGCAGCATGATCGAGCTGTAGGCGGTGACCAGTTCACCGACGGCGATACGGCCCTCGCGGGCGAGATGGACGCCGTACCAGACGACCGCGATCAGCAGCAGGCCCGGGAGGAGGACCTGGATCGCGGCGATCAGGGACCACATCCTGGCGCTGCGCACGGCGGCGTGGCGGACCTCCTGGGAGGCGCTGCGGTAGCGGTCGAGGAAGAGTTCCTCGCCGCCGATGCCGCGCAGTACGCGCAGGCCCGCGACGGTGTCGGAGGCCAGTTCGGTGGCGCGGCCCGCCTTCTCGCGCTGGAAGTCGGCACGCCGGGTCGCCCGGGGCAGCAGCGGCAGGACCGCCACGGCCAGGACGGGCAGGCCCACCGCGACGATCACGCCGAGCGCGGGCTGGTAGATCACCAGGCCGATACAGACCAGCACGATGGTGACCAGGGCGGCGGTGAACCGGGAGACGGCCTCCACGAACCAGCCGATCTTCTCGACGTCACCGGTGGAGACGGCCACGACCTCGCCGGCCGCGACCCGTCGGGTCAGCGCGGAACCGAGCAGGGCGGCCTTGCGGGCCAGCAGTTGCTGGACGCGGGCCGCGGCGCCGATCCAGTTGGTGATGGCGGCGCGGTGCAGGAAGGTGTCGCCGAGGGCGTTGCCGGCGCAGGCGAGCGCCAGCAGTCCGCCCGCGATCGCGAGCCGGCTGCCGGAGCGGTCCACGACGGCCTGGATGGCGAGTCCGACACAGAAGGGCAGCGAGGCGACGGACACGAAGTGCACCAGGCCCCAGGCCAGGGCCTTCAGTTGTCCGCCCAGTTGGTTCCGGAAGAGCCACCACAGGAAGCGGGGCCCCGAGCGGGCGTCCGGGACGCCCGGGTCGGGATACGGAAGGTCTTGAATCTGCATGACGTCCCATGGCTCGGTCGGGGTGGGAGGGCGGGCGGGTGCCACCGCTTTCCGCGGCAGCAAACCGTGACAGGTTCGCGTCGCAGCGTGGTCGGAAGCAAGCGGTTTTCCATTCGGGCGAAACGATCCGGCTTCTCCCATCGGCCCCACCGGACCCAGGGATTTCCGCCCGCCCCGGACAGGGGTGCTGTACGAGGCCCCATTGCGCCGCCCCCGGACACCGCCGTAGAACACGCCCATGAAGAGACGGATCGTCATGTCCATGCTCGCCGGAGCGATCCTCCTGGCGGGCACGCTCCTCGGAGCGCACCCCGCGTCCGCCCAACACATCGACGTCCCCGCCGAGTTCGGCTCGGACTGGCACGACCCGGTCAGCGCCGCCCCGCCCGTCACCGCCCCGGACAGCAGATCCTGCCAAGTCACCCTGGCCGAGGCGCAGTTCCGCGACTTCACGCCGTACCGGGGGACGTACACCCCGCCCGAGGGCTGCGGCGACCGCTGGAACAAGGTCGTGCTGCGCCTCGACGGCAAGGTCAAGGGCCGCCAGTACGACCGCCTCGGCCAGGTGAGCGTGGGCGGGGTCGAGATCTTCCGGACCTCGACCCCGCAGCCCTCGCCGGACGGCATCGCATGGTCCGTCGAGAAGGACGTCACGCGCTACAGCGACACCCTCCGCGAACGCCAGGACGTCGAGATGCTCATCGGCAATGTCGTCGACGACACCTACACCGGGATCATCGACGTCAAGGTCACCCTGACCTTCTACACCGGCAAGCCCGCCAGGACCCCCGACCGTGTCCTCCCCCTGACCGACGGCACCACCCTCACCACCCCGCGCAACAGCGAACGCATCGTCGCCGAGGTGTACGCCACCGGATCCGGCGGCGGCTGCGAGGAGTACTGGTACCTCACGGTGCCCGACTCCGCGCCGTACTCCTGCCAGGCCGCGGACGGCCCCTATCGCGAGGTGCAGATCAGGGTGGACGGCCAACTGGCGGGCATCGCCGCGCCGTTCCCGCATGTGTGGACCGGCGGCTGGTCCAACCCGTTCCTCTGGTACGTCGTTCCGGGCCCGCGCGCCTTCGACGTCAAGCCGATCGAATACGACCTGACGCCGTTCGCCGGGATCCTCAACGACGGCCGGCCGCATGACATCGATATCTCCGTCGCCGGACTGCCCGAAGGCCGGCCCGGCTGGAGCGCCCCCGTGAACATCCTCGTCTGGCAGGACGAGGGCCGCGCACACGTCACCGGAGCGCTCACGGAGCGCCGCGACGAGGGTCTCGCCAACTCCTCGGCCTACACGCCTGGTTCGCAGCATCGCGTCGACACCGAGAGCGGGCACCGGCTGACCGTCGCCGGATACGTGGACACCTCGCACGGCCGGGTGACCACCACCGTCCGCCGGTCGTCGGCGCACACCTCCGTCCATCGCTGGACCGACGGCGAGACCATGGACGCGCTCGACGCCACCTGGCGCGACGACGAGTCGGTCACGGTCGACGGACGAGGACCGGCGAAGACGACGCGCACGCAACGGACGTACACGATGGACGGCACCACCACCCTCGGTGCGGACGACCGGCTGCGCACGGTACTGACCCTCGGCGACCGGGCCTCGGCCGTCACCATCAGCGACGGGCGGCGCTCCGCATGGTCGAGGCTCGACGACACCTACACCGGTGACGCGACCTGGACCGTGAACGTCCCGCGCGACCAGCGCCATGCGGTCGGCACATCGAGCGAGCGCTACCGGCTCTACGGCTCGCACATCCCCGGCGGTTGCTACGACCGCTCACTCGCCACCGAGCAGGGCGTGCTCACGGAGGACCGCGCGGTCTGCTGAGCCCTCTGGTGTGCGACGCGTCACGGGAGGCGTGATTTACACGGCCGCAACGCGGGGGTTTTCCGCGCGATCAACAGCAGCGCCAGAGTGATCACCGCGGAAGCGACTTTCCGTATCGCAGAAGTCCCGTCCCGGCTTCTGTGCGCCGCCGCTCGTCCCCCAAGGAGTGCCCGTGCCGCCGTCCGTCCCGTCCCTGCCGCGACGCGTCGCACGCATACTGCGTACCTCTCTCTTCGCGCAGGTCGCCTGCGCGCTCGTGCTCGGCATCGCCGTCGGCAAGCTGTGGCCGGGCTTCGCCGCCGAACTCCAGCCGCTCGGCGACGGCTTCACCCGGCTCATCAAGACGATCATCTCGCCGCTGGTGTTCTGTGTGGTCGTTGTCGGCATCGCAAAAGCCGGTGATCTCAAGGCCTTTGGCCGGATCGGGCTCAAGGCGCTGATCTGGTTCGAGGTCGCGAGCACCCTCGCGCTGCTGATCGGGCTGCTCGCCTCCAACGTTGTCCAGCCCGGCTCGGGGATGAACGTCGATCCCGCCACCCTCGACTCCTCGGCGGTGGACGCGAAGACGGGCGGCGGTTCGCTGCCGTCGACCACCGAGTTCGTCCTGGGGGCACTGCCCACCAGTTTCATCGGCGCCTTCGCCGAGAACTCTCTGCTCCAAGTCCTCATCCTGGCCTGCCTGGTGGGCGCCGCGCTCCTGCACCTCGGCCACCCCAAGGTGCCGCAGGTGCTGCCCGCCGTCGAGCAGGCCCAGGAGATCATCTTCGCGATCATCGGCTTCGTGATGCGTCTCGCCCCGATCGCCGTGTTCGGCGCGATGGCCGTCCTGATCGGCCAGTACGGCCTCGGCGTGATCGAGACCTACGCCAAGCTGATCATCCTGTGCTACGCGGCGGCCGCGTTCTTCATCACGCTCCTCGCCCTCGCGCTCAAGGCGCTCACCGGGCTCAGCCTCTGGAAGTTCCTGCGCTACATCCGCGAGGAGATGCTCCTCGCGCTCGGCACCGCCTCGACCGAGTCCGTCATGCCGCGCGTGATGCAGAAGCTGCGCAAGGCCGGCGCCCGCGACGACGCCGTGGGCCTGGTGCTGCCCACCGGCTACTCCTTCAACCTCGACGGCGCCTCGCTCTACCTCTCCATCGGCACGCTGTTCATCGCCCAGGCCGTGGATGTCGACCTCAGCCTCGGCCAGCAGATCACCGTGATCCTGGTGCTCATGCTGACCAGCAAGGGCATGGCGGGCATCCCCGGTTCGGCCTTCCTCGCCCTGTCCGCGACCGCCTCCTCGCTGGGCGCGATCCCGGCCGGAGCCGTCGCCCTGCTGCTGGGCGTGGACCGGATCATGGACTCGATGCGCGTCGTCACCAATCTGCTCGGCAACTGTGTCGCCGTGTTCGCGGTGTCCCGGTGGGAGGGGGCGCTGGACATGGAGAAGGCCAAGAAGGTCCTGAACGGGGAGATCCTGCCTACGCCGGAGGAGACCGAAGCGGTACCGGCGCAGACCGCCAAGGAACCGGTCTCAGAGGTCGGTTGACGAACACACTCGAAGAACCAACGGCCGCCGCTCCCGTACGACGGAGCGCCGGCCGTTCGGCGTTCTGGCCACCAGGACGGGCCCCTCAGCAGCGCCCCCCGCCGTCCACCGGCGTGTCCACCAGCGTGTCCAGCAACCCCCCGAGCACCCCGCGCTGCTCCTCCGTCAACGGCGCCAGGATCTCCTGCGCCGCCGAGCGACGCGCCCCGTGCAGCTCCCGCAGCGCCTTGAGCCCTTCGTCGGTGAGCTCGATCCGGATCACCCGCCGGTTCGTCGGATCCGGCACCCGGCGCACCTTGCCGCCCGCCTCAAGCCCGTCGACCAGCGAGGTGACGGCACGCGGGACCACCTCAAGACGCTCGGCGAGGTCGGCCATCCGGGGCGGTGAGGGGTAGTGCGCGAGGGTACGCAGCAGCCGGGACTGGGCCGGAGTGACGCCCAGGCCCGACTGCTCGACGTGCCGCTTCTGGATCCGGTGCACGCGCCGGGTGAACCGCAGCAGCTGCTCGGCGAGCGGGCCGTCGGGATCGGAGGCGGTCACGGGATCAGGGGTGGTCATACGGGAACAATATCAGGACCATGTTCATTGTGAGTATAGGTAACAATGAGCTAAGCTCCGTCAGTCCCGTCCTCACCCCTCCGTAGGAGCCCATGCATCCCGATCACGAACCCGCCTGGACACCGCCGGCCGACGCGCCGGAAGAACCCCGGCAGGTGCGCCGCATCCTGCGTCTGTTCCGTCCCTACCGCGGCCGTCTCGCCGTCGTCGGCCTGCTGGTCGGCGCCGCCTCGCTGGTGTCCGTCGCCACCCCGTTCCTGCTGAAGGCGATCCTCGACGTCGCCATTCCCGAGGGCCGGACCGGGCTGCTCAGCCTGCTCGCGCTCGGCATGATCCTCAGCGCCGTCCTCACCAGTGTCTTCGGCGTCCTTCAGACCCTGATCTCCACCACCGTCGGCCAGCGCGTCATGCACGACCTGCGCACCGCCGTCTACGGCCGCCTCCAGCGCATGTCGCTCGCCTTCTTCACCCGGACCCGCACCGGCGAGGTGCAGTCCCGTATCGCGAACGACATCGGCGGGATGCAGGCCACCGTCACCTCCACCGCCACCTCGCTGGTCGCCAACTTCACCAGCGTGGTCGCCACGATCATCGCGATGCTCGTCCTCGACTGGCGACTGACCGCGGTCTCGCTGCTGCTGCTCCCGGTGTTCGTGTGGATCAGCCGCCGGGTCGGCAACGAACGCAAGAAGATCACCACCCAGCGCCAGAAGCAGATGGCCGCGATGGCCGCCACGGTCACCGAGTCGCTCTCCGTCAGCGGCATCCTGCTGGGCCGCACGATGGGCCGTTCCGACTCGCTCACCAGCGCGTTCGCCACGGAGTCCGAGGAGCTCGTCGACCTCGAAGTGCGGTCGAACATGGCCGGCCGCTGGCGCATGGCCGTCATCACGATCGTCATGGCCGCGATGCCCGCCGTCATCTACTGGACCGCGGGCCTCGCCCTCCAGGTCGGCGGCCCGGAAGTCTCGATCGGCACCATCGTCGCCTTCGTCTCCCTCCAGCAGGGCCTGTTCCGCCCGGCCGTCAGCCTGCTCGGCACCGGCGTCCAGATCCAGGCCTCGCTCGCGCTCTTCCAGCGCATCTTCGAGTACCTCGACCTGCCGATCGACATCACCGAGCCCGAACGCCCGGTCCACCTCGACAAGATCAAGGGCGAGGTCCGCTTCGAGAACGTCGAGTTCCGTTACGACGGTGATGGCGCCCCGATCCTCGACGGCGTCGACATCACGGTCCCGGCCGGCGGTTCGCTCGCGGTGGTCGGCCCGACCGGCGCCGGCAAGTCCACGCTCGGCCATCTGGTGCCGCGGCTGTACGACGTGACCGGCGGCCGGGTCACCCTCGACGGGGTCGACGTGCGCGACCTGGACTTCGACACCCTGGCCCGTGCGGTCGGCGTCGTCTCGCAGGAGACGTACCTCTTCCATGCCTCGGTCGCCGACAACCTGCGCTTCGCCAAGCCGGACGCGACCGACGAGGAGCTGCACGAGGCCGCGAAGGCGGCGCAGATCCACGACCACATCGCGTCGCTGCCCGACGGCTATGACACGGTCGTCGGCGAGCGCGGCTACCGCTTCTCCGGCGGCGAGAAGCAGCGCCTGGCCATCGCCCGGACCATCCTGCGTGACCCGCCCGTGCTGGTCCTCGACGAGGCGACCAGCGCCCTGGACACCCGTACCGAACGGGCGGTGCAGGAGGCCATCGACGCGCTGTCGGCCGACCGCACCACGCTCACCATCGCGCACCGGCTGTCCACCATTCGGGGTGCCGACCAGATCGTGGTCCTGGACTCCGGGCGGACCGCCGAACGCGGCACGCACGAGGAGCTGTTGGAGCGGGACGGGCGGTATGCGGCGCTGGTCCGCCGGGACGCCCAACTGGAGCCGACAAGATGAAGATATGCCGGATTTGTGAGCTTTAGCGGGTTACCGTGCCCGCATGCACATGAACACTCCGTCACGGAGCACGATTCGACTGACGCGCCGGGGCCGAATCGCCCTCATCGCGACCGGGGCCGTCGTGGCCGGCACCGCCGTGGCGGTGCCGCTGCTGAGCCTGGGCAGTGAGGGCGAGGAGAAGCCCACGAGCTTGGTCATCCCGGAGGGCTGGCGGTCCGGCCAGGTCTACGAGGCCGTCGACAAGGCGCTCGCCCTGCCCGCGGGCACCACCAAGAAGTCCCTGGCCAAGGCGAATCTGAAGCTGCCGAACGATGCCGACGGCAACCCGGAGGGCTACCTCTTCCCGGCGACGTACCCCCTGGAGACCAACGGCGAGAAGGCGACGCCCGAGCAGTTGCTGTCGTTCATGGTCGACACCGCCAACAAGAAGTTCAACGGAGCTCCGATCGCCGCGGGCGCCCAGCGCAACGCGATGAACGTCTATCAGGCGGTCACCATCGCGAGCATCATCCAGGCCGAGGCGGCGACCAAGGCCGACATGGGCAAGGTCGCCCGGGTCGTCTTCAACCGGCTGGAGCGCGGTATGCCGCTCCAGATGGACTCCACCATCAACTACGCCCTCAACCGGGCGACGCTGAAGACCACCACGGCCGACACGCGGATCGACAGCCCCTACAACTCGTACCAGCGCATGGGGCTGCCCCCGACCCCGATCGACAACCCGGGCGAGGACGCGGTGCGCGCCGCGATCAGCCCGACTCCGGGCGACTGGCTGTACTTCGTCACCGTGAAGCCGGGCGACACCCGCTTCACCGCCGACTACGCCGAGCATCAGCGCAATGTCGCCGAGTTCAACCGCAACCAGCAGAGCAGCTCGCCGAAGGCGAAGTGACCGGGCGGGACATCACGCGGCCACCGACCGCTCCTCGGCCAGCAGCCGCCTGATGTCCCGTACGGCCGCGCGGCCCGCCCGGTTGGCGCCGATGGTGCTCGCCGAGGGACCGTAGCCGACGAGGTGGATTCGCGGATCGGCGACCGCTCCGGTCCCCTCGACACGGATCCCGCCGCCCGGCTCCCGCAGCTTCAGCGGCGCCAGATGGTCGATGGCGGCCCGGAACCCGGTCGCCCAGAGAATGACATCAGCCTTCGCCTGGCGGCCGTCGGCCCACTCCACCCCGTCCGGAGTGATCCGGTCGACCATGGGCTGCCGGTCGAGCACCCCGTCCGCGAGGCCCCGCCGGATCGCCTCGTTGAGGGGCAGCCCGGTCACCGACACCACGCTTTTCGGCGGCAGCCCCTGCCGCACCCGCTCCTCCACGAGCGCCACCGCCGCCCGCCCCGCGTCCTCGTCGAAAGGCCCCTCGCGGAACACCGGGGGCCGCCGCGTGACCCAGGTGGTGGCGGCCGCGTAGGGGGCGATCTCCAGCAGATGCTGCGTCCCGGACGCGCCCCCGCCCACGACCACCACCCGCAGCCCCGCGAACTCCTCGGGCCCCGGATACTGCGCGGTGTGCAACTGCCGCCCGCGGAAGGTCTCCTGACCGGGGTAGCGGGGCCAGAACGGGCGGTCCCAGGCGCCGGTGGCGTTGATCAGCGCCCGGGTCGACCAGACCCCGGCCGAGGTCTCTACGAGCAGCCGCCCGCCCTCACCCTCGCGCACCGCCCGCACATCCACCGGCCGCCGCACGCGCAGATCGAAGGTGCGCTCGTAGTCGGCGAAGTACCCGGCGATCACCTCGGCGGACGGCCGCGCCGGATCGGCACCGGTCAGTTCCATGCCCGGCAGCGCGTGCATCCCGTGCACCTTGCCGTACGTCAGCGAAGGCCACCGGAACTGCCAGGCACCGCCCGGACCGGGGGAGTGGTCCAGCACGACGAAGTCACGGTCCGGCTCGAACCCGGAGCGCCGCAGGTGATAGGCGCCGGCCAGTCCTGCCTGTCCGGCGCCTATGACGACTACCTCGGTGTTGTTCACATTTCCACTAACTCCAGCGAGGCCGGAGATCTTCCCGGCGGGTCACAGCCCGGCCGGCGTGGTCGACGGCGGGAGGTCGCCGTTGAACCGCTTGTCCACGAAGTCGGCGAAGTCGACCTTCTTCGGGATGAGCTTCAGTTCGGTGAAGGCGTCCGCGATCTTCTGCTCGGAGGCGATGAGCGGCTCGTCGACCGCGACCGAGATCCGCGTCGCGTTGGTCCGCCGCACCGACGCCAGCGCGATCTCGTAGGGCAGCCCGGTGTCCTTCGACCAGACCTCGGCCCACTCCTCCTGATGGTCGTGCACCCACGCCGTGGCGCGCCGCAGCCGCTCCAGATAGTCCTCGACGGCGGCGGCCTTCTCCTTGTTCGCCAGCGCGGAGGGCGCCGCCACCTGGAAGGTCAGGCCGTTGGTGATCCCCTCACCGGTCGTGAGAATCCGCCCCTGCTTCGCGTGCAGCACCTGAGAGGTGTACGGGTCCCACACCGCCCACGCATCGACCTTGCCGGACGTGAACGCGGCGAGCGCGTCGGCCGGTTGCAGATACTTGACGTCGACATCGTCGAGGCCAAGACCTGCCGCCTTGAGCGAGGCGACCAGCTGATAGTTGGCGGAGGACCCCTGCGCCACCGCGACGGACCGCCCCTTGAGCTGCTCGGTCCTCGTCAGCTTCGAATCGTTCGGTACGAGGATGGCGTCGCCCTTGGACGTGCCGTGGAAGGCGGCGACCACCTTGATCTTCGAGCCGGCGCCCGCCGCGAACACCGGCGGGGTGTTGCCGACCCCGCCGATGTCGACGGCCCCGGCGTTGACGGCTTCCAGGAGGGGCGGCCCGGAGGTGAAGGTGGACCACTTGATCTTGTAGTCGAGGCCTTTCAGCTCACCCGCGGCGCGCAGGATGGCCTCCGAACCGCCCTTCTGGTCACCGACGTCGAGCGTGAGGGAGCCCTGCCCGTCGGTGTCCGTCGAGGTCGAGGCGGCCGAGTTCCCGCCGCACGCGGTGAGCAGGAGCGCGAAAGGAAGGAGCAGGGCGGCGGGGACGAGGCGTCGTCGCATGGTGGTTCCGTTCTCGGGGATGGGTCAGGCGGGTTCGGCACCGAGGCGCCGAAGGAGCCCGGCGCGCAGTTCGGCGAACCGCGGGTCGGTGATGCCGCGCGGCCGTTCGAGGTCGATCCGCTGCTCGTGGGCGATGACACCGTCGTCCATCACGAGCACCCGGTCGGCGAGGAGTACGGCCTCCTCGACGTCGTGCGTGACGAGCAGCACGGCGCAGCCGCGGCGCTGCCACAACTCCCCGACGAGCCGCTGGGCCGTGATCCGGGTCAGCGCGTCGAGCGCGCCGAACGGCTCGTCGAGCAGCAGCAGATCGGGCTCGCGCACCAACGCCCGCGCCAGGGAGGCGCGTTGGGCCTCGCCGCCGGAGAGGGTCTTGGGCCAGGCGGTCGTCCGGTGGCCGAGGCCGACCTCGTCGAGGGCCCGCTCGGCGAGGGCGCGGTCGGGCTTGCCGGGCAGTCCGAGCAGGACGTTGCGCCAGACCCGCTTCCACGGCATCAGCCGGGGCGCCTGGAACGCGACGGCCTTGCGGCGCGGCGCCAGCACGGTGCCCTCGATCTCGCGGTCGAGCCCGGCGAGGATGCGCAGCAGCGTGGACTTGCCGCAGCCGCTGCGGCCGAGGAGGGCGACGAACTCGCCGCGCCGGATGTCGAGTTGCAGCCGGTCGATGACGGGGCGCCCGTCGAAGGAGCGGGTCAGCCCCTCGACGTGCACGGCCTGTGCGGCCTTGGTGGTCACCGGCCGGTGAACGTCGGTCGCCATTGCAGCAGCAGCCTTTCGAGGGTACGGACGACGAGGTCGGCGAGCAGGCCGAGGAAGGCGTAGACGATGAGGCAGACGACGATCACGTCGGTCCGCAGGAAGTCCCGGGCCTGCACCATCAGGAACCCGATGCCGGAGTCCGCGTTGACCTGCTCGGCGAAGACAAGGGCGAGCCAGGCGATGCCGAGGGAGTAGCGCAGTCCGGTCAGGGCGCCGGGCAGCGCGCCCGGCAGCACGACATGCCGCACGAGTCCCCGGCGCGAGAGGCCGAGCGACTCACCGGCCTCGATCAACTGGGCGTCGACACCGCGGATTCCGGCGTACACGTTGAGGTAGAGCGGGAAGGTGACACCGAGGGTGATGATGGCGACCTTCGGTGCCTCCCCGATCCCGAACCAGATGATGAAGAGCGGGATGAGCCCCACGAAGGGCACGGTCCGCAGCATCTGCACCGGCGCGTCGACGAGATCCTCGCCGATCCTGAACAGCCCGGAGACAAGGGCGAGTCCGGTACCGATGACGGTGCCGAGCAGCAGCCCGCCCGCGACCCGCTGGAGCGAGGTGCCCATGGCGGAGGTGAGGGACCCGTCGCCGATCAGATCGGCTCCGACCTCGGCGATCCGGCCGGGCGAGGCGAGGACGTCGGGGGCCAAGGCGCCGGTGCTGCTGAGAAGTTGCCACAGGGCGAGCAGAAGCAAGGGACCGGTGGTGCGGCGGAGCCAGCGGGGCAGGCGGGTGCGGCGGGAGGAGCCGGGGAGCAGGGCGACGAGATCCAGGGTGGGATCGGGGCCGGATACAGGGGATATGTCCGCCTTCTCGGGGCTGGGTGGGGCATGACTGATGCTCATGGGGTGCTCCGCGGGGCGAAGAGCGGCCGGCAAGGGGGGAACGCGCTGTGGCACGTACGAAAGAAACGGGGAGGGGCGTCAGCGGCCGCGGCGACACGCGGCGGAGGCCACCCGCAGCAGGTCGATATGACCGCGCGTGGTGAGCAGGGCTGAACGCAACATGCCGCTGACCGTAATGAGACGCCGTTGCCCTGGTCAACGGAGGTCCGCCGAACTTCATGCCGACGTCACACTCGGCGGCGGCCTGACGCGCGCCGACTGTGGGATGAAGGAGGATGGAAGGCATGTCAGACGCCTTCACCACCCGAGTTCTGCAGGTCGCCTCCGGCTCCACGGAGACGGTCGTCGACCTCACCCGCGACTGCGAGGCCTTCCTGCGGGAGGCGGCCGCCGGACGCGACGGCCTGCTGAACATCTTCGTCCCCCACGCCACGGCCGGCATCGCCGTCATCGAGACGGGCGCAGGCAGCGACGACGACCTCCTGGCCGCCCTGCACACCCTGCTCCCCGCCGACGACCGCTGGCAGCACCGCCACGGCAGCCCCGGCCACGGCCGCGACCACGTCCTCCCGGCCCTCGTGCCCCCACACGCGACGCTTCCGGTGCTGAACGGGCGCCTTGAGCTGGGCACCTGGCAGTCGGTGTGCCTGGTGGACACCAACCGCGACAACCCGAACCGAGAGGTGCGGTTGAGCTTCCTGGGCTGAGCGGGATCGGCCCGTGAGCGCGGTCAGTTCGGTCGGCGGAGTCCCGATACCAGGAGTTTGACCACTCGGCGGGCGTCGTAGCGGGGGTCGCTGTCGGCGCCGACGCAGAGGTTCCCGATGCCGCGCATGAGGTGGTACGCGTCGAGGTCGTCGCGGATCTCGCCCGCGGCGGCCGCGGCGTCGAGGAGTTGGGTGCAGACCGGCAGGAGGCGTTCCAGGAAGTAGGCGTGCAGTGCCTCGAAGCCGGCGGTGTCGGACCGCATCGCTGCGGCCAGGCCGTGCTTGGTGACCAGGAAGTCGACGAAGAGGTCGACCCATTGCTCCAGGGCGGCGTGGGGTGTCGGGCCCGCCGCCAGCAGGGCCGGGCCCGCTTCGGCGCAGGTGTCGACCTGGTGGCGGTAGACGGCGATGACGAGGTCCGCCCGGGTGGGGAAATGGCGGTAGACCGTGCCCACCCCTACACCCGCCTGGGCGGCGATGTCGCGTACCGGCGCCTCCACGCCCGAGGTGACGAAGACCGCGGCGGCCGCGTCCAGCAGCGTCTGCTGATTGCGCCGGGCGTCCTTGCGCTTGGACCCGGCCGAGCTTCCCGGCTTCCTGCCGCTGTCGCTCACCGCGGCACTCCTTCCATGCCTGTCTTGTAAAACGGAACAGTGTTCCGTATTGTTACCGGAACAAGGTTCCGGTTCGTTCCATGATGGCAGACCGGACCCAAGCATGCGAAGAACCTCCTGAGCGGAAGGCGCTCCCATGTCCTACTCGACCACCACGGTCGTATCGGCGAAGCCAGTCGTCCTCGCCGCCCCCGGCCGCGGCGAGGACCTCCAGGTCCGAGTCTCCGCCCCCGCGACCGGCGGTGATCTGCCCGTCGTCGTCTTCTCGCACGGCTTCGGCTGGTCCATGAACGGCTACGCCCCCCTGGCGGACCACTGGGCCGCACACGGCTTCGTGGTCGTCCAGCCGACCCATCTCGATGCCCGGACCCTCGGCATCCCCGCCGAGGACCCGCGTACACCGCGGATATGGCGCTTCCGCATCGAGGACCTCACGCGCGTACTGGACGGACTCGACGTCCTGGAGGCCTCCGTGCCCGGCCTCGGTGGGCGCGTCGGCCGCGACCGTATCGCCGTGGCCGGCCACTCCTGGGGAGCCCAGACGGCGAGCGCGCTGCTGGGGGCGCGCGTCCTCGGCTCCGACGGCGCACCCGGCGAGGACATGTCCGACCCCCGCGCCACGGCGGGAGTGCTGCTCGCCCTGACCGGCCTCGGCGATGACCTGACCCCCTTCGCCGCCGAGCACTTCCCCTTCATGAAGCCGTCGTTCGCCGCGATGACCCCGCCGGCGCTCATCGTCGCCGGGGACCAGGACCGGTCCCAGTTGTCCACGCGCGGACCGGACTGGTTCACCGACCCGTACATCCACAGCCCGGGCGCCAAGCATCTGCTCACGCTGTTCGGAGCGGAGCACTCGCTCGGCGGAATCCCCGGATACGAGGTCGCCGAGACGACGGACGAGAGTCCCGCGCGCGTCGCCCTGATCCAGCGGTTCACCACGGCCTTCCTCCGCGACGCCCTCCTCGGCGAGGACACCGGCTGGAAGGCGGCGGCCACCGCGCTGGAGAACGAGCCCCACCCGCTGGGCTCGCTCCGGAGCAAGTGAACGACCGGGACTGCCACCGAAAGGACACGCGATGATCCTCGTCACCGGAGGACTCGGCTTCATCGGATCCCACACCGTGCGCGCTCTGCTCGACCTGGGCGAGGACTGCGTCGTCGTCCAGCGCAGAGCCCGTGGACTGCCGGCCGTACTCGCCGGAGCGAAGGTGGCGGTGGAGCAGGCGGACGTCGCCGATCGCGATGCCCTGCTCGCGATCGGCCGCCGCCACAGCATCACGGGCGTTGTGCACCTGGCCGGGTCCTACCCCTGGCCTCCCGTCCCCGCCGCGCCGGTCGAGGCGACCCGGCAGGCGCTCGACGGGCTGCTGAACATCGCACAGGCGGCGCAGGAGTGGGGCGTACGGCGGCTCGGCATCGCCAGCACGATCGGGGTCTACTTCGGCGCGGGGAGCGAGGGACCGCTGCGTGAGGACGCTCCCCTGTCGATGAGCGCGTCCGTCTCGATCCCGACCTTCAAGAAGGTCGGTGAACTGCTCGGCGGTTTCCTCGCCGACACCACGGAGATCGACATCGTCAACTACCGCATCTCCGGCACCTGGGGTCCGCTCGGCCACCCCGACCCCTTCTTCGCCGCACCGGCTCTCGTCCACGCCGCCGCCCGCGGCACCGCCCCGGACCTCTCCCACCTCGTGGGGCCGGCTTTCGCCGAGGACGGCCTCGACCTCAGCTATGTGAAGGACACCGGCCGGGCGATCGCCCTGCTGCAGCTCGCGGACAGGCTGAACCACCGCACGTACAACGTCGGTTCCGGCAGGGCCACCACCAACGCCCAGCTCATCGAGGCGATCAAGAAGGTGGTCCCCGGCGCCCGGGTCGATCTCCCGACCGGGGGCGAGGCAGCACACATGGTCCTCGACATCAGCCGCCTGACGGAGGACACCGGATACCGGGCCGAGTACGACACCGAACGAGCCGCCGCCGACTACCTCGGATGGCTGCGCGCGGGCCACGACAGCTGAACAGGCGCAGCCGGGGCTGACCACGCCCCACATGCGCGCACACGCACCGGGCCGCACGCTGGTGCCATGACCAGTGCGCAGCCCATCGTGATCTACCCGCCGACGGGCGACGGCGGCCGGCGGGTCCGTGTGAACGACCGGTTCGTCGGGATGGCGTACGGGCTGCTCGACATCGTCGAGTTCCTGCGCCTGGCCGGACTGGAGGACGCCGACGACGACTGGGTACGGCAGTCAGACGCGATCGAGTGGCGGGGTGGCGGACCGGGTGTGTGGGAGCACTGAGGCTCGTGCCCCCGGGTAGAGGTCGTGTCGTCTACTTCGGTTCGCGATTGAACGACGCCTTCGACCAGAAGTATCCAGGACCGGGTCAGCGCCAGGCACCAGACCACCGCGAGCCAGCCGTTGTTGCTGGCCTGGGTAAATGTAAGGGTGGGCACGGAGGTGATCCGGGCCGTCGACCACGACATCGCGCCCGGTGTCTACCCGGACATGACCGAGCACGGCTTCGCCACCGACGTCTGGCCCGCGCTCTACGAGCAGGTGATGGCCGCGGACATCCTGGTGATCGCCGGGCCGATCTGGCTGGGCGACAACAGCTCGGTCACCAAGAAGGTCGTCGAGCGGCTCTACGCCTGTTCGGCGCTGCTCAACTCCGAGGGCCAGTACGCCTATTACGGCCGGGTCGGCGGCTGTCTGATCACCGGTAACGAGGACGGCGTGAAGCACTGCGCGATGAACGTCCTCTACAGCCTTCAGCACCTGGGCTACACCGTCCCGCCCCAGGCGGACGCCGGCTGGATCGGGCCGGCCGGGCCGGGGCCGTCGTATCTCGATGCCGGCTCGGGCGGTCCGGAGAACGACTTCACCAACCGGAACACCACCTTCATGACCTGGAACCTGATGCATCTGGCCGCGCTGCTCAAACGCGCCGGAGGTGTCCCGGCCCATGGCAACCAGCGCTCCGAGTGGGACGCGGGCTGCCGCTTCGACGCACCCAATCCTGACTACCGCTGAGGCGGGGCCCGTCCTGCCGGTGCGCAGCCGCCGTCAGGAGCGGTGGAGTCTGCGGCGGGCGACGAGTTCGACGGTCAGCGCCACGCTGAGGGCCTCGACCGCGAGCAGGGCGATGAGGACGAAGACCTGGACGGTGCCGGCGAGTACGGGGGAAGCGCCGGCCAGGAGCATGCCGACGAACGCGCCCGGCAGGGTGACCAGGCCGACCGTGCGGGTCTGGTCGAGGGCGGGCAGCAGGGCGTCCGAGGCGGGGCCGCGGGCCACCTCCAGGTGGGCGTCGCGGTCCAGGAAGCCCAGCGACAGCGCGGCCTCGACCTCGCCGAACCGCCCGGCGACCTCGTCCAGCGCGCGCCGCCCGGCGAGCACCGTCGCGGTCAGCGCCCCGCCGATGAGGATGCCGGTCACCGGGACGACGGCGATGCCGGGCACGGTCAGCAGACCGGTCAGGACGAGGGTGGCGATGACCGGAGCCACCGGAACCGCGATCGGCAGGGCCGCCCACCACCAGGTGCCGTTGGGTGTGATGCGCCGGCCCGCGGTACGGGTCGCGACGGCGAACATGAGGAACAGGAACCCGATCAGGGCGGCGGTGTGGTGGACGGCCCAGCCGATCACCAGGGACACCGCGGCCAGTTGGAGGGCCGCCCGTACACCCGCCGTCAGGACCTCGCGGGCCCTGCCGTACGACTCGTCGGGCGAGAGCCGGAAGACGGCGGTCACGGCGGTGGCCGCGAGGAGCAGGACGGCGAGGGCGACGGCGAGCGTGGTGTTGACCGGCAGCAGGGTGTCGGCGGCGAGGTGACGCACGGGTCGTGTCTACTCCCGCAGGCTGCCCGCGTGCTGCGAGAGGAGGGAGGAGCAGATCTCCCCGGCGCGTACGGCGGTGGTGGACAGCAAGGTCGAGGTGAGGCCGTGGGTGTGTTCGGTGCCGCCCTGGAGGTAGACGCCCGCGGTGACGTGCGCGGCGGTCTCCACGCGGTGGTCGCGTCCGACGCGGAGCTGGTCCTCGTCGTCGCGCAGACAGAGTTTGGCGATCTCGCCGAGGTGGTCGCCGATGCCCCGGGGCTGGTAGCCGGTCGCGTAGACGATCAGATCGGAGCTGAGCACCTCGCGTTCGCCGGTCGGCAGGAACTCCACGGTCACCTGGAGGTCGTCCGTGCCCCTCGCGACCTCACGGATGCGGGAGACGTTCATCATCCGCAGGCGCTGTCTGCCCTGGACCTTCTCCTGGTACATGGTCCGCGACAGCGATTCGATCAACTCCATGTCGACGACGGAGTAGTTGGTGCCCCGGTGGTAGTCGTACAGCGACCGCTTCACCTGGGGCGGGGCGCCGTAGTACACGTCGACGGCCTCGGGGTCGAAGATCCTGTTGGCGAACGGGCTGTCGTCGGCCGGTGTGTAGCCGTACTTGGCGAACACGGAGCAGATCTCGGCCTCGGGGAAGCTGCGGTGGAGGTAGTCGACGGCCTCGGCGGCGCTCTGGCCGGCACCGAGCACCACGGCACGGCGAACCCGCCTGCCGGAGCCCAGGAGTTCGTCGACGCGCGGGAGCAACTCGCTGTTGTGCCAGACGTGTTCGGACAGCGCGGCGCCGGGCGGCAGATGCGGTTCCAGGCCGGTTGCCACGCACAGGGTGCGGGTGCGGCGTACGGTCGTGCGCTCCGGGGCGGCGGGGTCGCGGCTGGTGACGTCGAACCAGCGGACCTCACCGTCCTCGGTGACGGACCGTACGGAGACCACCTCCGCGCCGTACTCGACGAGATGGCCGACGCGGGAGGCGGCCCACTCGAAGTAGTCGTGGAACTCGATGCGCAGCGGGAAGAGGGTCTTCTGGTTGAGGAAGTCGACGAGCCTGCCGCGGTCGCGCAGATAGCACAGGAAGCTGAAGTCGCTGGTGGGGTCACGCATCGTCACCAGGTCCTTGAGGAAGGACACTTGCATGGTGGCGTCGTCGATGAGCATGCCGCGGTGCCATCCGAACCGCGGTTGCCGCTCCAGGAATCCGGCGCTGAATCCGTCCCCTTCGCGTGAGGTCACGCCGTGTTCGTGGAGCGCTATCGCGAGTGCGAGGTTGGACGGGCCGAAGCCGATGCCCAGCACGTCGTAGGTGGAGTCCGGCTCAGTGTGAAGCGTCGTCACCGCGTCATCGCCTCCTGTAGGGGGGAGTTCACAGTGTTCTCCAGTGGATGCCACAGGCTCCCCCGAGCAGGCACATGCTAGATAAGGTTAGCCTTACCTAGCAATGGCTGAGGAGGGCTTATATGCGGGTCGTCATGTTCGGCTACCAGACCTGGGGACACCGGACGCTGCAGGCTCTGCTGGACTCCGAGCACGAAGTGGTCCTGGTCGTCACCCACCCCAAGAGCGACCACGTCTACGAGAGGATCTGGAGCGACTCGGTCGCCGAACTGGCCGAAAAGCACGGCGTACCCGTGCTGTTGCGCAACCGTCCCGGCGACGACGAACTCCTCCGGGCGCTCAAGGACGCCGAGCCGGACATCATCGTCGCCAACAACTGGCGCACCTGGCTGCCCGCCGAGATCTTCGACCTGCCGCCGCACGGCACGCTCAACATCCACGACTCGCTGCTGCCGTCCTACGCCGGATTCTCGCCGCTGATCTGGGCGCTCATCAACGGCGAGCAGCAGGTCGGCGTCACCGCCCACCGCATGGACGCCGAACTCGACATGGGCGACATCCTGGTGCAGCGCGCGGTACCCGTCGGCCCCGCCGACACCGCGACCGGCCTGTTCCACCGTACGGTCGACCTGATCGGCCCCGTGGTCCGGGAGTCCCTGGACCTCATCGCCTCCGGCGAGGCCGAGTGGATCCCGCAGGACCGCTCCCGGTCGAGCTTCTTCCACAAGCGGTCCCTGAAGGACAGCCGCATCGACTGGACCTGGCCCGCCGAGGACCTGGAACGCCTGGTGCGGGCCCAGTCGGATCCGTACCCGAACGCCTTCACCCACCATCGCGGCGAGCGCCTCCGGATCGTCAAGGCCGCGGTCTCCCAAGGGCGTTACGGCGGCACCCCGGGGCGCGTCTTCATCCGCGAGGGAGACGGGATCGTCATCGTCGCCGGCGCCGGGGCGCGCTCCGGACGGCTGCCCGGTCTGCTGGTCCAGCGGGTACGGACCGAGGACGGCACCGAGTACCCGGCCACCGAGTACTTCCGCACGATGGGGGGCTATCTGACGGCCCGTCCGTAGCGCCCCGCCGCCTCATCCGGTGACATGCGGGACGCCGACCGGCGCCGCGTCCTCGACCCCCTCGTGGTGCCGGCCCATCGGAATCACCATCGGCGTCCCGCTCACCGGATCCGTACCGACGACGCACCGTAGTGCGAAGACCTCCTCCACCATCGCCGCGGTGACGACCTCGGTGGGGGAGCCCTCGGAGGCGATGCGGCCCTGCTTCATCGCGACGATGTGGTCGGCGTACCGGCAGGCCTGGTTGAGGTCGTGCAGCACCATGACGACCGTGCGGCCCTGATGCCGGTTGAGATCGGTGATCAGGTCGAGGACGTCGATCTGGTGGGCGAGGTCGAGGTAGGTCGTCGGCTCGTCCAGCAGCATCACCGGGGTGTCCTGGGCGACCGCCATGGCGATCCAGGCCCGCTGCCGCTGTCCGCCGGACAGCTCGTCCACCGCCCGGTGCGCGAGGTCGGTCATGTCGGTGGCCCGCAGCGCCTCGTGCACGGCCTCCTCGTCGGCGGACGACCACTGCCGCCACCAGGTCTGGTGCGGTGAACGGCCGCGCCCCACGAGGTCGATGACGGTCAGCCCCTCGGGGGCGACCGGGGACTGCGGCAGAATGCCGAGCTGCTGGGCGAGGGCACGGGTCGGGATCGAGTGGATCGAGCGCCCGTCGAGACGGACGGCACCGGATGTGGGGGTCAGCAGCCGGGCCAGGGCGCGCAGCAGCGTGGACTTGCCGCACGCGTTGGCCCCGACGATCACCGTGATCCGTCCGGTGGGGACCACCAGGTCGAGATCCTCGACGACGACCCGGTCGTCGTACGCCAGTCGTAGGCCCTCGGCGCGCAGGTCGGGGCCGCCGGCCGGCGCGGGGTCCTTCTTCGACACGTTGTCAGCCTCCTGAACCTGCGCGGTTGGCGCGGACGAGCAGCCACAGCAGTACGGGCGCGCCCAGCACACCCGTGACGATCCCGACCGGAAGCTCGGTGTCCATGAGCGTGCGGGCGACGAGATCGGATGCCAGCACCATCACGGCGCCGGTCAGCCCGGCGCCCAGGGGCGGCGGGAAGGCGGTACCGGCCAGGCGCTGGGCGACCTGGGGCGCGGCGAGTGCCACGAAGGCCACCGGCCCCGCGGTCGCCGTACCGAAGGCCACCAGACCTACGGCGGCGAGGAGGACGCCCACCCGGAGGGTCTGCACGCGTGTCCCGAGGCCCCGGGCGACATCGTCGCCGAGCTCCAGGGTCCGCATCAGCCGACCGAGCAGCAGCGCCGGCGGGACCAGTACGGCCATCGCCACCGCGAGCGGGGTGATCTGCTGCCACGTACGGCCGTTGAGGTTGCCGACCAGCCAGCCCAGCGCGGCCTGCGCCTGGAAGCGCTGCCCGTGGGCCATCAGATAGTCGGTGGCGCTGGTGCAGATCCAGGCGACGCCCACGCCGACGAGGACGATCCGGTAGCCGCTGGTTCCCCGCTTCCAGGCCAGCGCGTACACGAGCAGCGCCGCCAGCAGCGCGCCGAGCAGACCGAGCGCCTGGGTGCTCAGACCCCAGTCCCAGCCGAGAACGATCCCCGCGACCACGGCCGTTCCCGCCCCCTGGGTGATGCCCATCATGTCGGGGCTGGCGAGCGGATTGCGGGTCAAGGTCTGGAGCAGTGCGCCGGAGATGCCGAACGCGATGCCGACGAGCAGGCCCGCGAGGGCCCGGGGCAGGCGCAGTTCGTGGACGATGAGCTCGGTGGCGGGGTCGCCGGAGCCCACCAGGGCCCGCATCACATCGGTGAGCGGCAGGGAGATGTCCCCGATGGAGGTCTCCACGGTGAACAGCAGAAAGGCGCTGGCCGCGAGTCCCAGGCACACGGCCAGCAGCCGGGGCCGCAGCAGCCCGGATACCGGCGGAACGGTGAGCCGGAAGGTGACACGGCCGGCGGTCCGGCGGCCGGGCGGCCGGACCGCGGAGCCTTTCCCGCCCGGGCTGGGCGCGGGTTCGGTGGTCATGGCTCACAGCTCCGCGAGTCGTCGGCGGCGGACCAGGGTGGTGGAGTAGGGGTCGCCGAGGATGGGGGTGAGGCGGTGTGTGGGGTTGGCGGTGTGCGGGGGGCTGGGCGCGGGTTCGGTGGTCATGGCTCACAGCTCCGCGAGTCGTCGGCGGCGGACCAGCGCGATGAAGAACGGGCCGCCGAGGAAGGCGACCAGGATGCCGGCCTGGATTTCCACGGGCCTCGCGATCAGGCGGCCCGCGATGTCCGCGGCGAGCAGCAGGCAGGGGGCGAGTACGGCCGACAGGGGCAGCAGCCAGCGGTGGTCCGGGCCGAGGCCGGCGAGACCGGCGAGGACGCGGGCGATGTGCGGGACGACCAGGCCGACGAAGACGACCGGTCCGATGACGGCGACGGCGCCGCCGGTGAGCAGGGTGACGGCCAGCACGCCCTGGACGCGGACCAGTCCGAGCCGCAGTCCCAGAGACCTGGCGACGTCGTCGCCGAGCGCCAGCCGGTTCAGGGCCGGGGCGGCGGCCAGGGCCAGGACGGCGCCGACCGCGAGGAACGGCAGGACGCGCAGCAGGACTTCCTCGTTCTGGTTGGCCAGGGAGCCCGCGGACCAGAAGCGGTAGCGGTTCAGGGCGTCCGGGTCGGTCAGGGCGATCGCGCTGGTCAGCGAGAACAGCAGGGAGGTCACCGCGACACCGGCCAGGGCGAGTTTGACCGGCGTCGTACCCGACCGGCCGAGCCCGCCCAGCAGATAGACCAGGACGCTGGCGGCGAGCGCCCCGGCGAACGCGAACCAGATGTAGCCGTAGACCGACCCGATGCCGAGGACCCCGACCGACAGGACGACGGCGAAGGCGGCGCCCGCGCTGACGCCGAGGATGCCGGGGTCGGCCAGCGGGTTGCGGGTCAGCGCCTGCATCAGCGCGCCCGACAGGCCGAGCGCGGCGCCGGTGGCGAGGCCGAGGGCGGTGCGGGGCAGCCGTACGGACCAGATCACGTTGTCGATACGGGAGTTGGGTGCATCCCCGAGCAGTGTGTGCCAGACCTGGTCGAGGGGGACGCTGAGCGCGCCGAACGTCATCGACAGACCGCACAGCACAAGGAGCGCCGCGCCGGACAGCGCGAGCAGGAGTACCGCGCGGGGGCCTTTCGCCGCCCTGACCGCAGAGGTCCCCACGTCCACTTCCTTCGGTCAGCCTTGCCTTAACTGTCAGGACTGTAGGGCGAGTTCGGCCACGGTCCCATCCCCTTGGGCAAATCGGTGCGCGGCCTATCGAATTAGGTAATCCTTACCTTACTATGGCGCCGATCCCCGGCCCAGGCCGGGAACGACCTGCCTGGGAGGGCGCGCGCTGTGTGCGGTTCCGAGGAAGTCCTGGCCTACTGGCAGCGGTCGCTGACACCGCTTCCGCTGGAGATCTCACTGCCCGTCGACCGGCCGCACCCGCCCGAGCCGGACCCCGGCCGGGCGATCCGCACCCTGTCCGGCGTCCCGGACGCCACGGACGCCGAACTCCTCACCGCCTTCGTCGCCCTGCTGCACCGCTACAGCGGTACGGCCGATGTCACCGTGGGCCACGACGGGCTCCCATTACGGGTGTCCGTCGACCACGAGCCCACCTTCCAAGGGCTCCTGCGGCGCGTGGAACAGGCGTGGCAGGACGCCGAAACGCACCGGCTGCCCGTCGGCATGCTGATCGACGAGCTGCGGCCCAGGCCGACGCGCGGCGGAGGGCTGTTCTTCAACACCGCGTTCGCCACGGCCACCCGGCCCGCCGGTGAACTGCCCGGCCCGGTGGACCTGTTACTGGAGGTGCGCGCGGGGCAGTCGCGGGCGACGTACGACCCAGGCCTGTTCGAGAGCGCGACCGTCGACCGGCTGCTCGGCCACTACCGGACCCTGCTGACCGACGCACTCGCCCACCCGCAAACCCCCGTCGACCGGCTGGAGTTGATGGGGGAGGAGGAGTACCGGCGGGTCGTCCTCGACTGGAACGCCACCGAGCACAGCGTCCCCGCGGCCACGTGGCCCGCGATGTTCGCCCAGCAGGTCCGAGCCCGCCCCGACGCCGTCGCCCTCGTCTTCGAGGGCCGGGAACTGACCTACGCCGAGCTGGACGAGCGGGCCAACCGGCTCGCCCACGCCCTGCTCGCGCGCGGAGCAGGACCCGAGCGCATCGTCGCCCTGGCCCTGCCGCGCTCCATCGAGCTGATCGTCGCCGAGGTCGCCGTCCTCAAGTGCGGCGCCGCCTATCTGCCGATCGACCACGACTACCCGGCGGACCGCATCGCGTACATGCTCGGCGACGCCGCACCCGTCTGCATGGTCACCACCGAGGAGACCGTCCGGGAGCTGCCCCAGCACGAGGGCACGGCGCTGCTGGTGCTCGACGCGCCCGAGACAGCCATCGAGCTCGCGCGGTGCCCGGCCCACGATCCCGGCGCACCGATCACCGTCCACAATGCCGCCTACGTCATCTACACCTCGGGCTCGACCGGCCGCCCCAAGGGCGTCGTCCTCGCCCACAGCGGCGTGGCGAAACTCGTCGCCACCCAGACGGAACGGTTCGGCATCGGCCCGCACAGCAGGGTGCTCCAGTTCGCCTCGCCCAGCTTCGACGTCGCCTTCTGGGACCTGTGCCTCGCTCTGCTCTCCGGCGGCCGGCTGGTCGTCGTACCGGCCGAGCTCCGGGTGCCGGGCGCGCCGCTCGCCGACTACGCGAACGCGCACGGCATCACCTTCATGATCCTGCCGCCCGCGCTGCTCGCGGCGATGCCGGACGAGGTGCAACTGCCGCCGACCGCGACCCTGTTGGCGGGCACCGAACGGGTCTCCCCGGAGCTGGTGGGCCGCTACGCGCGCGGGCGGATGATGTTCAACGCCTACGGCCCGACCGAGGCCACCACCAACTCCACGCTCGGACTGTGCGACCCGGACATCCCGGCCGGAGCGATCGTGCCGATCGGCGTGCCCGACCCCGGCACCCGGGCCTACGTCCTCGACGCCCACCTCCGTCCCGTTCCCGCGGGCCTCACCGGCGAGCTGTACCTGGGCGGCGCGGGCCTCGCGCGCGGCTACCTCGGCCGACCGGACCTGACCGCGGAACGGTTCGTCGCCGACCCCTTCGGCGCGCCCGGCGAGCGGCTCTACCGCACGGGCGACCTCGTGCGCCGACGGGCTGATGGACGACTGGAGTTCCTCGGCCGCGCCGACGCCCAGCTCAAGATCCGCGGCTTCCGCATCGAGCCGGGCGAGATCGAGTCCGTACTGCGCGGACACCCCGCCGTCGACCAGGTCACCGTCGTCGCCCGCGAGGACCGGCCCGGCGACCGGCGGCTCGTCGCCTATGTCGTGCCCGACCTCGACGGGTCGGGCACGCACGTGGAGGAGTGGAAGCAGGTCCACGAACTCCTCTACAGCGCGGCGGGTTCGGAGGGCTCCCAGGAGAACTTCGCGGGCTGGAACAGCATGTACGACGGACTCCCCATCCCCGTCGAGGAGATGCGGGAGTGGCGAGAAGCCACCGTACAGCGCATCCGTGAACTCGGTTCACACCGGCGTGTGTTGGAGATCGGCGTCGGCAGCGGACTGATCCTCTCCCGGATCGCACCCGGCTGCGAGAGCTACTGGGGCACCGACCTGTCGAGCGAGGCGATCGAGGCGCTGCGCGCCCGGACCGGCATCCCCGGCGTCGAACTGCGGGCCCAGCCCGCCCACGACACCACCGGACTGCCCGAGGGCCACTTCGACACCGTCGTCCTCAACTCCGTGGCCCAGTACTTCCCGAGCGCCGACTACCTCACCGACGTCCTGCGCGCGGTGTCCGGCCTCCTCGCCCCCGGCGGGCGGATCTTCGTCGGCGACGTACGCAATCTGCGGCTGCTGCGCACCCTGCGCGCGGCCGTGGAGACCCGGCGCGCCGCGACCGACGACAAGAGCGCCCTGCGCGCCGCCGTGGAGCAGTCGGTGCGCTGGGAGGGCGAACTGCTGCTGGACCCGGACTACTTCGCCGCCCTCGACGGGTTCGACGCCGAGATCCGGATCAAGCGGGGCGTCCATCACAATGAGCTGAGCCGGTACCGGTACGACGTCGTCCTGCGCCCCGGGCCGCGGGCCGTCGCCCCCGACGAGCGCGAGATGCCGTGGGCGGACGCCGACCGGCTGGACGTACTCCTCACCGAGCAGCGACCCCAGCGGCTCCGGCTCACCGGCATCCCCAACGCCCGCCTCGCCGACGATCTCGCGGATCTGTGGCGGCTGGAGGGAAGCAGCGGTCGGACGGCCGCCGACGCCGACCCGGAGGACATCCACGCCCTCGCCGGCCGGCACGGCTACAAGGCGGCACTCACCTGGAACGGCACCGCCGCCGACGGCGCCTTCGACGCGGTCCTCGCCCTCACCGACCCGCACCCCGGCCTGTACCGGACCGCCCGCGCCTACCCGCACGCCAACCGACCCGCCCCCTTCCGCGATGTGACCGCGCTGATGAGAACCCTGCGCGCACACGCCGCCGAATGGCTGCCCGAGTACATGGTCCCCTCGGCACTGGTGCCGCTGCACACGCTGCCGGTCACCCCGAGCGGCAAGATCGACGCCCGCGCCCTGCCCGCCCCGGACTACGGGGCGATGAGCTCGGGACGCGCACCGAGCACTCCACGCGAGAAGCTGCTGTGCGGCCTGTACGCCGAGGTGCTCGGCCTGGAGTCGGTCACGGCCGAGGACGACTTCCTCGCCCTCGGCGGGGACAGCATCACCGCCATTCAACTCCTCATCCGGGCCCGGGAGTCGGGGCTCAGGCTGACCACCCGCGACGTCTTCCGGCACCGCACCGCCGAGGCCCTCGCCCAGGCGGCCGTCGAGCGCGTGGAGGAACACGCCGATCAGGTACCGCTGCCGGCGGTCGGGCCCGGCGAACTGGCCGAACTCCAGGGCACGGATCCGCTCGACATCGAGGAGCTGCTGCCCCTCACGCCCCTCCAGCAGGGCTTCTTCTTCCACTCGCTGACCAGCGGCACACGCGGTGACCTCTACGTCGTCCAGCAGGTGCTCGATCTGGCCGGCCCGGTCGACGGTCCCACCCTGCGCCGCGCCGCACAGCGCCTGCTGGACCGGCACGCACCGCTGCGGGCCGCCTTCCGCCAGGGCCCGGACGGCACCCCCGTACAGATCATCACCCGGCACGCCGAACTGCCCTGGCGGGAGGTCGACCTCTCGGCGCAGGACGGTGAACTCCGGGCCACACTGGGCGACGCGGTGGCGGCGGACGAACGGGCCGCGGGCTTCGACCTGACCGCGCCACCACTGCTGCGCTGCGCCCTGGTCCGCTTCGGAGCCCGGAGCAGCCAGCTCGTCCTGACGTTCCATCACATCATCGCCGACGGGTGGTCGTTGCCCGTCCTGTACCGCGAACTGATGGCCTGCTACGGCACCGACACCCCGCTACTCCCCGATGTCACCCCCTACGGCGCCTTCCTGCGCCGCCTCGCCGCACAGGACCGGGACGCGGCCCGCGAAGCCTGGCGCACGGCGCTCGCCGGGCTCGACGAACCCACGCGGCTCGTCGACTCCCCGCCCACCGCGGCAGCGGTGCGCCCCGAGCATGTCCGGGTGGAGCTGCCCGAGCGGACCACCGCGCGGCTCGTGGAACGCGCCCGCGAGCACGGTGTCACCCTCGGCACCGTCGTGCAGGCCGCGTGGGGACTGCTGCTCGGCCGCCTCACCGGCCGCGACGACGTGGTGTTCGGCACCACGGTCTCCGGCCGCGACAGCGAGGTCGACGGCATCGCCTCCATGGTGGGCCTGTTCATCAACACCCTGCCGACCAGGCTGCGCTGGGCGCCGAGCGAGACCCTCGGGGAGCTTCTGAACCGCCTCCAGGAGGAGCAGGCGAGGCTGCTCGACCACCAGCACCTCGGCCTCGCGGAGATCCAGCGGCTCGCCGGGCACGCGGGAGAAGGCGAACTCTTCGACACCCTGGTCGTGTTCGAGAACTACCCCGCGGAGACCGGCCTGCGCGACGCCTCGGGCAGCGTGCGTATCACCGGCGACGCCTTCCACGACGCCGTCCACTATCCGCTCGCCCTCGTCGTCAAGCCGGGCGAGCGGCTCGATCTGCGGCTCAAGCACCACGCGGAACGCCTGGACGGCGACACCGTACGTCTGCTCGGCGACCGGCTGGCGCGCGTGCTGGAGGCCCTCGCCGCCGATCCGGCACGCCCGGCCGCCTCCGTGGACCTCCTCTCACCGGACGAGGCACTGCGCGCCCACCCGGCCGGCGAGGAGCGCTTCGTCCCGTCGGACACCCTGGCCGAGGCGTTCGCCGCGCAGGTGGCCCGGACCCCGGACGCCACGGCCGTCGTCTTCGCGGACGAGCGGCTGACCTACGCCGAACTCGACGCGCGCGCCGAGGAGTTGGCCGTACGGCTGCGCCTTCGCGGTGCCGGTCCGGGAGCCTTCGTCGCGGTGGCCGTGCCCCGGTCGGCCGAGCTGATGGTGGCGCTGCTCGGCGTACTGAAGTCGGGCGCCGCCTATCTGCCGGTCGACCTGGACTACCCGGCGGACCGCGTCGCCCATATGCTCGCCGACTCCGGCGCCACGACGGTGATCACGCTGTCCGCGACCGCGGAACGGCTGCCGGAGCGGGCGACGGCAACGGTGCTGCTGATCGATGCCGAGGAAACCCTGGGGGAGCCCACCGCCACACGCACCGCCCACCCCGACGACCCCGCCTACCTGATCTACACCTCCGGCTCCACGGGCCTGCCCAAGGGCGTGATCGTCACGCACCGGGCGATCGTCAACCGGCTCGCCTGGATGCAGGGCGAGCACGGGCTCACGCCCGACGACCGGATCCTGCAGAAGACGCCGTCCAGCTTCGACGTCTCCGTGTGGGAGTTCTTCTGGCCGCTCCTCGAAGGCGCGACCGTGGTCCTGGCCCGCCCCGACGGCCACCGCGACCCCGCCTACCTGGCCGCGCTGGTCCGCGAACAGGCCGTCACCACCCTACATTTCGTGCCGTCCATGCTGGAAGCCTTCCTCCAGTCCGACGAGGTCACCGCCGACCCCACCTGGGCGGCCTCCCTGCGCCGCGTGTTCAGCAGCGGCGAGGCGCTCCCGGTCGGCGCCGCCCACCGCTGGCGGGAGCTGACCGGCGTACCGCTGCACAACCTGTACGGCCCCACCGAGGCCGCCGTCGATGTCACCCACCACCCCTGCGAGGGCACCGACGAGGGCCCCTCCGTGCCCATCGGCCGACCGGTGTGGAACACCGGCCTGCGCGTGCTGGACGCCTGTCTGCGGCCGGTGCCCGACGGCGTCCCCGGCGAGCTGTATCTGGCCGGTGTGCAACTCGCCCGCGGCTACCACGACCGCCCCGCACTGACCGCCGAGCGCTTCACCGCCGATCCCTACGGGCCGCCCGGCAGCCGTATGTACCGCACGGGCGACCTGGTCAGGCGCCGCTCCGACGGGGTGATCGAGTACCTGGGCCGCACCGACCGGCAGGTCAAGCTGCGCGGCAACCGCATCGAACCCGGCGAGATCGAGGCCGCGCTGACCCGGCTGCCGGCCGTCGCCCAGGCCGCGGTGACGGTACGGGACAACGCGCTCGTGGCCTACCTCGTACCGTCCGCCGGCGCGGCTCTCGACCCGGCCGGAGTGCGCGGGGCCCTGGCGGGCTCGCTGCCCGCGCCCATGGTGCCCGCCTCCTACGTCGTCCTGGACGCCCTGCCACTGACCCCCAGCGGCAAGCTCGACCGGACCGCGCTGCCCGCCCCGCGGGCCGAACGGGCCGCGCCCCGCGCCCCGCGAAGCCCCCGGGAACAACTGCTCACGGAGATCTTCGCCGCCGTGCTGAAGCTGCCGGACGTCGGTGCCGACGACGACTTCTTCCTGCTCGGCGGCGACAGCATCAGCTCCATCGCCGTCGCCAGCCGGGCCCGCCGGGCCGGACTGGTGCTCGGCCCGCGTGAGGTCTTCGAGCACCGCACGCCGGCCGCGCTCGCGGCGGCCGCGACCCTGGCCGAGCCCGCGAAGGCGCTGACCTCCGCGTTCGCCCTCACCGAGGAGGAGCGTGCCCGGGTCGAGCGGCTGGCCCCCGGCCTGATCGAGGACGTCTGGCCCCTCGCCCCCCTCCAGGAAGGCCTGTTCTTCCACTCCACGTACGACGACAGCGCCCTGGACGTCTACACCGTCCACGAGTCCTTCGACTTCACCGAACGCGTGGACGCCGAGCGGCTGCGGGCCGCGACCCGCACCCTGCTGGCCCGCAACCCCTCACTGCGTGCCGGGTTCACCAGCGAAGGGCTGCGCCAGCCGGTGCAGTTCATCGTGCGGGACGCCGAGATCCCACTGACCGAGGTGGACCTGTCGGGCCTGTCGCCAGCCCAACAGGACGCCTGCCTGCTGGAGTTGACGGACAAGGACCGGTCCCGGCGCTTCGACCTGACCCGTCCGCTGCTGTTCCGGATGCTGCTGGCGCGGCTCGGGGACGGGCGCGGCGACCGGCTCGTGATCGGCCGCCATCTGATCCTTTGGGACGGCTGGTCGGCCTGGCTGTTCCTGGACCAGCTGTTCGCCCTGTACGAGAGCGGCGGCGACCCGGCCGGGCTCGCCCGCCCCGGCTCGTACCGCGACTATCTGACCTGGCTGGAGCGCCAGGACGACGCCGAGGCGACCCGAGCGTGGCGCGCCGCGCTGGCCGGTTTCGAGGAGCCGACCCTGCTGGTGCCGGCCGTCGACGACCGGGGCCTCGAACCGGTCATCCCGGAACACCTGGACGCCGTCCTCGCCCCGGAGACCGCCGGCCGGCTGCGCGACACCGCCCGCCGCCACGGCCTGACCCTCAACACGGTGCTGAACGCCGCCTGGGGCCTCGTCCTCGCGGGCGCGTCCGGCCGCAGCGACGTCGTGTTCGGTACGACGGTCGCCGGACGGCCCAGCGAGGTGCCGGACGTCGAGAACGTCATCGGCATGTTCCTCAACACCGTGCCGGCCCGCATCGCCTTCGATCCACGGGAGCCGGTGCTGGAGCTGTTGCGCCGCGTCCAGGGCGAGCGGCTGGCGGTCATGCCGTACGAGTATCTGGGCCTTGGTGTCCTCCAGGCCGAGACGGGTCACCGCCGGCTCTTCGACACGCTGTTCGTGCTGCGCAACGCCGACACCGACGAGCGGCTCACCGAGCTGCGGCAGCGGCACGGGGCGACGGCGGTCGCCAACGTGGACGCCACCCACTACCCCGCCAACCTCGTCGTCACGCCCGGCGAGCGGGTCCGCGTGACGCTCGCCTACCGCCCGGACCTGCTGGACGGCGCGTATGCGCGCGGCCTGCTGGACCGGTTCGTGCTGCTGGTCGGCCGGCTGGTGGCCGATCCGTCCGCCGCCGTCGGCTCGCTGTCCGTGCTGCTGCCCGCCGAGGCCGCCGCGCTGGCCCGCGAGGAGGCCGCCAACCGGCAGCCCGTGCCGCACGAGACCGTGGCGGACATGCTCGCCGCCCAGGCGGCCCGCACCCCGGACGCCACGGCCCTCGTCTTCGGCGACCGGACCGTCACGTACGCCGAACTCGACGCCCGCTGCAACCGCATGGCCCGGCTGCTGATCGCCCGTGGCGCCGGACCCGAGAAGGTCGTCGCGCTCGGGCTGCCGCGCTCGATCGACACGGTGGTGGCACTGTTCGCGGTGCTGCGCACCGGTGCCGCGTATCTGCCGCTGGAGCTGGACCACCCGGCCGAGCGGCTCTCGCTGATGCTGGCCGACGCCCGACCGCTGCTCCTGCTGACGACCGAGGCGGTCTCCCGGACGCTGACGGATGACACCCCGCGCGTGCTGCTCGACGACCCGGCCACGCTCCGGGGTCTGTCCACCGACCCTGTCGTCCGGGACTTCAGCCTGGACCACCCGGCCTACGTCATCTACACCTCCGGCTCGACCGGCCGCCCGAAGGGTGTCGTCACGCCGTACGTCGGCCTGACGAACATGCAGCTCAACCACCAGAAGGAGATCTTCGCCCCGGCGATCGCCTCGGCCGGCGGGCGGCGGCTGCGCATCGCGCACACCGTGTCGTTCGCGTTCGACATGTCCTGGGAGGAGCTGCTGTGGCTCGTCGAGGGACATGAAGTGCACATCTGCGACGAGGAGTTGAGGCGTGACGCCACCGCGCTGGTGGCGTACTGCGAGGAGCACCGCGTCGACGTGGTGAACGTGACCCCGACGTACGCCCATCTCCTCTTCGAAGAGGGCCTGTTGGAGGGCCACCGTCCGCCGCTGGTGCTGCTGGGCGGCGAGGCCGTCACCGAGACGGTGTGGAACACGCTGCGGGACACCGAGGGCACCTACGGCTACAACCTGTACGGGCCCACCGAGTACACGATCAACACCCTCGGCGGCGGCACCCACGACAGCGCGACCCCGACCGTGGGCCGCCCGATCCGCGCCACCCGCGCCCGCATCCTGGACACCTGGCTGCGGCCGGTGCCGGACGGTGTGGCGGGCGAGCTGTACATCGCGGGCGTGGGCCTGGCCCGCGGCTACCTCGACCGGCCGGGACTGACCGCCGAGCGGTTCGTGGCCGACCCGTACGGGCAGCCCGGCGAGCGCATGTACCGCACGGGGGACCTGGTACGGCGCCGACCGGACGGCAACCTCGACTTCCTGGGCCGTACCGATGACCAGGTCAAGATCCGCGGCCACCGGGTCGAGCTCGGCGAGATCGAGACCGTGCTCGCCCAGCGCCCCGAGGTGTCCCAGGCCGCCGTGATCGCCCGCGACGACACCTCCGCACCCGGCACCAAGCGGCTCGTGGCCTACGTCGTCCCGGCCGAACCCGACGCCGAGGCCCGACAGGCGGCCGAGCGGGAGCAGATCGGCGAGTGGCGGGAGATCTACTCCGCCGAGTACACCGAGATCGGCACCGCCGTCTTCACCGAGGACTTCGCGGGCTGGGACAGCTCCTACGACGGGGATCCCATCCCCGTGGAGCAGATGCGGGAGTGGCGCGAGGCGACGGTCGAGCGGATCCTGGAGCTCGGGCCGAAGCGCGTCCTGGAGATCGGCGTGGGATCCGGCCTGCTGCTGTCCCGGCTCGCCCCGGACACGGAGGCGTACTGGGCGACCGACTTCGCGGCGCCCGTGATCCGCAAGCTCGGCCAGGATCTGAAGGCCGACCCGGAGCTTGCCCGCAAGGTCGAACTGCGCTGCCAGGCCGCCGAGGTGACGGACGGACTGCCGACCGGGTACTTCGACACGGTCGTCATCAACTCCGTCGTCCAGTACTTCCCGAGCCTGGACCATCTGCGCAAGGTGATCCGGGGCGCGCTGGAGCTGCTCGCGCCGGGCGGCGCGCTGTTCGTCGGCGATGTCCGGGACCTGCGCCAGGCGCGGGTGTTCCAGACCGGCATCCAGGTCGCCCGTGGCGCCGACGATCTGCGCCGGGCCGTGGACCGGGGCCTCGCCCTGGAGAAGGAACTCCTCGTCGACCCCGACTGGTTCACCACCCTCGGCGTCGGTGTCGAGCTGCGCACGAAGGCGGGGCGGCACCACAACGAGCTGACGCGGTATCGGTACGACGTGGTGCTGTACGCCGACACAGCGGATGCCCTGCGGCTGGACCGGGTTCCGGAGCTGGACCGGGGCGACCTGCCCGGGTGCCTGGACGGGTCCGGGCCGTTCCGGGTCCGGCGGATCCCCGACGCGCGCACGGCGGGCGATCTGGCCGCGATGCGCGCGATGGACTCGGCGCCGCCGCCGGAAACCGGTGAGGAGCCGGAGGATCTGCGGCGGCTGGGGGAGTCGTACGACTATCGCGTCCTGACCACCTGGTCCGACGAACCGGGCTTCTTCGACGCCGTGTTCGTTCCCGCCGAACAGACCGGCCGCACCCTGGGCCTGTACCGCTCCCACGGCGCCACCCTGTACGCCAACACCCCGACCGCCACCCGCGGTCAGGGCGCGCTCGTACGGCGACTGCGGGACGACCTGGGGCGGCGGCTGCCCGCCTATATGGTTCCGGCCGCCTTCGTGGTGCTGCCGCGGCTGCCGATGAACGACAACGGCAAGCTCGATGTGCGGGCGCTGCCGGATGCCGAGCCCGCGGTGGCCCTGTCGGAGGGGCGCGGGCCGCGTACGCCCGTGGAGGAGGTGCTGTGCCGGCTCTTCGCCGAGGTGCTGGGGCTGCCCCGCACCGGCGCGGAGGACAACTTCTTCGACCTGGGCGGTCATTCGCTGCTCGCGACCCGGCTGATCAGCCGGGCGCGGACCGAGCTGGGCGCGGAGCTGGCGATCCGGGACATCTTCGAGGCCCCGACGCCGGAGGCGCTGGCGCTGCGCGCGGAGGCCGGGCGGCCGGCCCGACCGATGCTGGCGCCCGCCGCCGAACGGCCCGCGCGGATTCCGTTGTCGGCGGCCCAGCGGCGGCTGTGGCTGGTCGAGCGGATCGCGGGCGGCTCGGTCGCGTACCACTTCCCGCTCGTCTTCCGCCTCCGAGGCACCCTCGATCTCGACGCCCTCCGTGCCGCGTTGAGCGACGTGGTGGGCCGTCACGAGACCTTGCGCACCCGGATCCTGGAGGAGGACGGTGAGCCCTGCCAATGGATCGCAGACGCCGGTGAGCCCGAGTTCCTCGTCGCGGACTGCTCCGAGCACGAACTGGGCGCGCGTGTCGAGGCCGCCCAGCGTCGCCCCTTCGATCTGAGCGCGGAACTCCCGGTGCGCGCCGAGGTGTTGCGGCTCGGCCAGGACGACCATGTGGTGGCGCTGATGCTGCACCACATCACCACCGACGAGTGGTCCGACCGGCCCTTCCTCACCGACCTGACCACCGCCTACCTGGCCCGCCGCGAGGGCAGTGCGCCTGACTGGGCGCAGCTCCCCGTGCAGTACGCCGACTACACCCTCTGGCAGGACACGCTGCTCGGCCAGGTCGGCGCCGGGCAGCTCGCCCACTGGACCGAGGCCCTGCGCGACGTCCCCGAGGAACTGCCCCTGCCCCTCGACCGGCCCCGCCCGGCCGAGCCCACCGGACGCGGCGGCCGGGTCCGCCTGGAACTGGACCCCGACACCGGCCGCGCCCTGCGTGAACTGTCCCGCGCCACCGGCACCAGCATGTTCATGGTGTTCCAGGCAGCCACCGCGGCGCTGCTGCACAGGCTGGGCGCGGGGGAGGACATCCCGTTGGGCGCACCCGTCGCCGGCCGCTCCGACGAGGCCCTCAACGACCTGGTCGGCTTCTTCGTCAACACCCTCGTCCTGCGCACCGACACCTCCGGCGACCCCACCTTCCGTGAGCTGCTGGCCCGGGTGCGGGAGAGCGACCTGGCGGCGTTCGAGCACCAGGACCTGCCCTTCGACCAGGTCGTCGAGGCCGTGAATCCGCCCCGGGTGACCGGACGCAACCCGCTCTTCCAGGTCATGCTCGGCTACCACTACCGGCCCGACGGCGACCCCGAGATGCTGGCCCTGCCCACCGAGTGGTTCGACATGGACACCGGCATGGCCAAGTTCGACCTCCACTTCACCTTCGTGGACGAGACCGGTCCCGGCCGTCTGCTGCTGCTCCTGGAGCACGCGCTCGACCTCTGCGACGAGACGACCGCCCGGCGGCTCGCCCGGCAGCTGGTCCGGCTGCTGGAACAGGTGGCCGCCGATCCCGACCGCCGGGTGCGCGATCTGGAGCTGCTGGACGCCGACGAGCGTCACCTGGTGCTCGAACGGTGGAACGACACCGCGCACGAGATCACCGCGACGACCCTGCCGGAGCTGTTCCGCGCCCAGGCCGCCCGCACACCGGACGCCCTGGCCCTGGTCTTCGGTGAACAGGAGCTGACCTACGCCGAGTTGGACGCCCGAGTCGAGCACACGGCACGGGTCCTGGCGGGGCTGGGGGTGGGCCCCGAGCGCACGGTGGGCGTGGCACTGCCCCGGTCGGCCGAGCTGGTGGTGGCGCTGCTCGCGGTGCACCGCGCGGGCGGGGCGTATCTGCCGCTGGACGCCGATCACCCGGCGGGGCGCCTGGCGTTCACGCTGGACGACGCACGGCCCGTGTGCGTGATCCGGGACGCGCTGCCGGACGGGCCGGTGAGTGAACTGCCCACCGCCTACGACCCGTCGAGTCCCGCCTATGTCCTCTACACCTCGGGATCGACGGGCCGCCCCAAGGGCGTCGTCGTGCCGCACGCGGGCATCGTCAACCGACTGCTGTGGATGCAGGACGCGTACGGGCTCACGGCCGAGGACCGGGTGCTGCAGAAGACCCCCGCCGGTTTCGATGTGTCGGTGTGGGAGTTCTTCTGGCCGCTGATCACCGGAGCCACCCTGGTCGTCGCGCCGCCCGAAGCCCACCGCGACCCCGCCCGGCTGGCCGCGCTGATCCAGGAACAGGGCGTCACGACCGCGCATTTCGTGCCGTCGATGCTCCAGATGTTCCTCGAAGAGCCCACCGCGGCCGACTGCACGGGGCTGCGCCAGGTGATGTGCAGCGGCGAGGCGCTGCCGCTCGCGGTGGCCGAGCGCTTCCACCGGCTGCTCCCCGCCCGGCTGCACAACCTGTACGGGCCCACCGAGGCGTCCGTCGACGTCACGGCGAGCGAGGTGCCCGCCGGGGCAGGGCAGGTCGTGATCGGCCGCCCGGTGTGGAACACCCGCGCCTGCGTCCTGGACGCCGCCCTGCGCCCCGTCCCGCCCGGCGTCGCGGGGGAGCTGTACCTGGCGGGCGTCCAGCTCGCCCGCGGCTACCTCCGCCGCCCCGGCCTCACCGCCGAGCGGTTCGTCGCGGATCCCTACGGTGGGCCCGGCGCCCGGATGTACCGCACGGGCGACCTGGCCCGTTGGCTGTCCGACGGCACCCTCGACTTCCTCGGCCGCACCGACGACCAGGTCAAGATCCGCGGGATGCGCATCGAACCCGGCGAGGTGGAGGCGGTCCTCGCCCGGCACCCGTCCGTCGGACATGCCGTCGTCGTCGCACACGAACAGCGGCTCGTGGCCTACCTCGTACCGGCCGCGGGACGCACCGCCGACCCGGCCGAGCTTCGCCGCCACAGCGCCGACGCCCTGCCCGAGCACATGGTCCCGGCCGCCTTCGTCGCCCTGGACGCGCTGCCGCTCACCCCCAACGGCAAGCTGGACCGCAGAGCCCTGCCCGCGCCCGACTTCGCCGCCCGGAGCACCGCGGGCGGAGGGCCGCGCACACCCCGCGAGGAGATCCTCTGCGGCCTGTTCGCCGCCACCCTCGGCCTGGCCGAGGTGGGCGTCGACGACGACTTCTTCGCCCTGGGCGGCCACTCCCTGCTGGCCATGCGACTGGCCGCCCGGATCCGTGCCGCACTCGGCGTCGAGGTGTCCCTGCGTACGGTGTTCGACGCGCGGACCGTGGCCCGGCTAGCGGAGACCAGTACGGCTCCGGCCGCCGCCCGGCCGGAGCTGGCGGTCCGCCCGCGCCCCGAGCGGCTGCCGCTGTCGTCGGCCCAGCGGCGGCTGTGGGTGCTGTACCAGGTGGAGGGCCCCAGCGCGACGTACAACATCCCCTCGGCCTGGCGACTGACCGGGGCGCTGGACGTCGAGGCGCTGCGGGCCGCGGTGCACGATCTGGTCGTACGGCACGAGACGCTGCGCACCGTCTTTCCCGACGAGGAGGGCCGGGCGTTCCAGCGGGTGCTGGCACCGGACGAGGTCCGCATCCCCTTCGAGGTGGCGGACACCGACGAGGAGCACCTCGCCGAGCAGATGGCGCGGGCCGGGGCGTACGGCTTCGCACTGGATCGCGAACCCCCCTTGCGTGTCCATGTGTTCCGCACCGGTGAGGACCAATGGACGCTGCTGCTTCTGCTGCACCACATCGCCGGAGACGAGTGGTCGGAGGCGCCCCTGAACCGGGACCTGGCCCTTGCCTACGGCTCCCGTACCCAAGGTCGGGCGCCGGAGTGGGCGCCGTTGCCGGTCCAGTACGCGGACTACACGCTGTGGCAGGAGAGCCTGCTCGCCGAGGTCGGTGAGCGGCAGATCGCCTACTGGAAGCGGGCGTTGGCGGGACTGCCCGAGGAACTGGCCCTGCCCGTCGACCGGCCCCGGCCGTTGGAGGCCAGCTACCGGGGAGGCTCCGCCGACCTGGGGCTCGATGCCGAACTGGCCGCCGGTCTGCACCGGTTGGCCCGCGACCACGGCGTCAGCGTGTTCATGGTGCTCCAGGCCGCGGTGGCGACCCTGCTCACCCGGCTGGGCGCAGGACACGACATCCCGATCGGCAGCCCGATCTCCGGACGCACCGACGCCGCCCTGGAAGACCTCGTCGGGTTCTTCCTCAACACGCTGGTGCTGCGCGCCGACACCTCCGGCGACCCCACCTTCCGGGAGCTGCTGGCCCGGGTGCGGGAGAGCGACCTCGCGGCCTTCGACCACCAGGACGTGCCGTTCGAGCGGCTGGTGGAGGTGCTCAATCCGGCCCGCTCGCTCGCCCGGCACCCGCTGTTCCAGGTGATGGTGGTGTACCTGGCGGCCGGTGAGGAGGAGGCGGGGCTCGACGGGCTGCGCGCCCGCCGGGACGACGTGGCGCAGCCGACGGCCAAGTTCGACCTGTCCTTCGACTTCGTGGAGCGCGCCGACGGCGATGGCGTCGACGGAGTGCTGGAGTACAGCGCCGATCTCTTCGACCACGCCACCGCGCAGTCCTTCGCCGACCGTCTGCGGCGCGTTCTGCGCGCCGTGGCCGCCGACCCGGACCTCACCGTGGGACGGGTCGACATCCTCGACACGGACGAACGACAGCGCCTGCAAGGGGGGTGGCACAGCAGGCCGGCCCTTGCCGCGCCGACGACCGTGCCCGCCCTGTTCGAGGAGCGGGTGCGCGACTGCCCCGAACTGCCCGCCGCGGCCTGCGACGGCGTCGAGCTCACCTTCGCCGAGCTCAACACGGAGGCCAACCGGCTCGCCCGCCTCCTGGTCGAACTGGGCGCGGGGCCCGAGCGGTTCGTGGCCCTGGCACTGCCGCGCACCGCATGGTTCCTGGTGGCCGTCCTCGCCGTGCACAAGGCGGGCGCGGCCTACCTGCCGCTCGACCCCGACGCCCCGCCGGACCGCACGGCGGACGTCCTCTCCGACGCCCGCCCGGTGCTCACGCTCACCACCCGAGCGCTGGCCGGCGCGCTGCCGACGGGCACCGAACCGCTGGTACTGGACGAGCCGTCCGTGACGGAGTGGACGGCCGTCCAGGACGCGGCCGATCTCACCGACGCCGAGCGGACCACCCCGCTGACACCCCGTCACCCGGCCTACGTCATCTACACCTCCGGCTCCACGGGCCGCCCCAAGGGAGTCGTGGTCACTCACGAGACCCTCGGCAACCTCTTCCACAGCCACCGCGAGACGCTGTACCGACCGGCGATCGAGGCCACGGGACGGCGGCACCTGCGGGCCGGACACGCCTGGTCGTTCTTCTTCGACGCGTCCTGGCAGCCCCAGCTGTGGCTGCTGGACGGACACTGCGTCCACATCGTGTCCGAGGAGGTCCGGCGCGACCCCGAACTGCTCGCGGCTGCCGTGCGCGAGCACCGCTTCGACTTCCTGGAGGTCACCCCGTCGCTGTTCGCGCAGATGGCCGACAGCGGCCTGATCGACGGCGACGACCGCCCGCTCGCGGTCGTCGGCGTCGGCGGCGAGGCGGTACCGGTCGCCCAGTGGCGGCGGCTGGCCGAGCTGGGTGGCACCGAGGCGTTCAACCTGTACGGGCCAACGGAGTCGACCGTGGACGCCCTGGTGGCGCGGGTCCGCGACAGTGAACGGCCGCTGGTGGGGCGGCCGGTGGCCGGGACCCGGGCATACGTCCTGGACGGGCTGCTGCAGCCGGTGCCGCCGGGGGTGACGGGCGAGCTGTACCTCGCGGGCGGGGGACTGGCCCGCGGCTACCTCGACGCCCCCGCGCTGACGGCCGAGCGATTCGTGGCCGACCCCTTCGGCGACCCCGGATCACGCCTGTACCGCACCGGCGACCTGGCCCGCTGGACGGCCGACGGACGCCTGGACTACCTCGGCCGGGCCGACGACCAGGTCAAGATCCGCGGCTTCCGCGTCGAACCGGCCGAGATCGAGTCCGCGCTCACCACTCATCCCACGGTCGGGCAGGCCCTGGTGACGGTACGTCAGGAGGGCCCGCGCAAGCTGCTGGTGGCGTACGTGGTCCCGGCCACGGCCACCGCTCCGGACCCTGCGGAGCTGCGCGGCCATCTCGCCGCACGGCTCCCCGACCACATGATCCCGGCTGCCGTCGTCCCGCTGGACCGGTTCCCGCAACTGGCGAACGGCAAGCTGGACCGGACCGCCCTGCCCGCACCCGACTTCTCCGCCCTGTCCTCCGGACGCGGGCCCGCCACACCCGTGGAAGAGGCGCTCTGCGCGGTCTTCGCCGAGGTGCTGGGGCTCGAACAGGCCGGCGTGGACGACGACTTCTTCACCCTCGGCGGCGACAGCATCGTGGCGATGCAGCTCGTCGGCCGGGCCCGGGCGGCGGGCGTACGGATCACTCCGCGGCTCGTCTTCCGGCACCGCACGGTCGCCGCGCTGAGCAAGGTCGCCGACAACGCCCTGCCGCGCCTGGAGGACGACGGCACCGGCACCATCCCGCTCACCCCGGTGATGCACTGGCTGCGCGAACTGGGCGGCCCCTTCTCGACGTACCACCAGTCCGCGCTCGTGCGTACGCCCGCGGCGCTGGACCTGCCCGGCCTGACCGCCGTGCTCCAGGCCCTGGCCGACCGGCACGACCTGCTGCGGGCCAGGCTGGTGCGGCCCTCGCGCGAGAGCACCGAGGACTGGTCGCTGCACGTCCCGCCGGTCGGCGCGGTCGACGCCGCCGGGTGGATCGACCGGGTGGACGTGGCCGGACTCGATGCCGAGGCACTGAACGAGGCCGTACACGAACACGCCCACGCGGCACGGGCGTTGCTGGACCCGGACGGGGGCACTCTGGTGCGTGCCGTGTGGTTCGACGCGGGCGGCGCGCCCGGACGGCTGCTGCTGATGGCCCACCACCTCGTGGTCGACGGGGTGTCCTGGCGGGTGCTGCTGCCGGATCTGGCCGCGGCCTGGCAGGACGTCTCCGCCGGACGCCCGGTGCGGCTCGACCCGGTCGAGACCTCCTTCGCGCGCTGGGCCCGGCTGCTCACCGAGCGGGCCCAGGAGCCGGCCCGGGAAGCGGAACTCCCCGTGTGGACGGCCGTACTGGACGGCGGCACCCAGCCGTTCCCGCTCGCCCGCGCCCTGGACCCGGACCGCGACACGACCGCGACCCAGCGGGAGGTCGTCCTGCGGCTGCCCGCCGAGACCACCGGGCCGCTGCTGTCCGCCGTGCCCGCGGCCTTCGGCGCCGCAGTCAACGACGTGCTGCTCGCGGGGCTCGCGCTCGCCTTCGCCGACTGGAGGCGGCGCGCCGGCGGCACCGACACCTCGGTCCTGGTCGACCTCGAGGGCCACGGCCGCGAGGAGGAACTGGCCGGGGACAGCGCCGATCTCTCCCGTACGGTCGGCTGGTTCACCAGCGTCTTCCCGGTCCGGCTCGATCCGGGCCCGGCCGATCCCGCCGACGCGTTCGCGGGCGGACAGGCGGCCGAGGACGCCGTGCGCCGGGTGCGCGAGCATCTGGCGGCACTGCCCGCGAACGGCGCCGGCTACGGCCTGCTGCGCCACCTCAACCCCCGCACCCGCGAGGTGCTGGCCGAACGTGAACCGGCCCCCATCGAGTTCAACTACCTGGGCCGGTTCGGCATCCCCGAGGAGACGGACTGGTCGTACGCGCCCGAGGAGGACGCGGCCGACATCGGACCCGAGGCCGCGATGCGCCAAGGCCACGCACTGACCATCAACGTGGTGACCGAGGACCGGGCGGACGGGCCGGTGCTGGCCGCCCACTGGTCCTATCTGGAAGGACTGCTGGCGCGCGAGACGATCCAGGACCTCGCCACGACGTGGTTCCGGGCGCTGGAAGGGCTCGTCGTCCGGGCGGAGCGCACTCGTCGACCGTAGGACCCTGAGGAGAGGAAGAGCATGAGCAATCCCTTCGAGGACCCCGAGGGCGTCTACCTGGTGCTCGTCAACGACGAGAACCAGCACAGCCTGTGGCCGGACTTCGCCGACGTACCGGCCGGCTGGCGGGTGGTCCACGGCCCCGCGGCGCGGCAGGACTGCCTGGAGTACGTCGAGACCCACTGGACCGACATGCGGCCCCGGAGCCTCGCCGAGGCCATGGACAGCTGAACACGGTGAAGGGGGGCGGCCGCGGGGCCACCCCCCTGATGTGTGTCAGGACGCGGGCTGCTCCACCGCGGTGTCCGCCTTGCCGTCGACGGCCGCCGCCAGCTGCGGCACCAGCCGCTCGATGACGTACGGCAGGCTCAGGACCGTGCCCATGGAGAGGGCGTTGCCGTAGTCACTGGTCTCGTTGACGTAGACCTCGCGGCCCTCCCCGACCACGGCCAGATCCTTGTACGAGGCGTCCTTGTGCAGCTTGTCGGCGTCCTTGACCACATCGGCGACCTGCCACACGATCGCGTCCTGGTCGAGCAGATCGGTGCGCTCCTTGCTGATGTTCGCGCCGAACTGGTCGCCGATCGCCTTGTCCAGATCCTTCGGCAGCGAGAAGCCGAGGTCGGTCAGAAGACGCGAGCGCGGGTCCTGGCTGCCGAACACGAACATGCCCTCGTACGGCGTCGCCATCACGGCCGTCTTCCCCGCGAACTCGGGGCGCTCCTTCACCGCGGACGCGATCGCGTCCTCGGTCTCCTTGACCGCCGCCGTGGCCTCCTCGGACCTGCCCAGCGCCTTGCCGATCGTCTCGGTCTGCTCCTGCCACGGCACGCCGTAGTCGTTGTACTGCTTGGGCTGGGCGACGACCGGGGCGAACTTGGACAGGGACTCGTACTGCTCCTTGGTGAGCCCGCCGTACACGGCGAGGATCAGGTCCGGCTTGAGAGCGGCGATCTTCTCCACCTGCGGTCCGGTGCCGGTGTCCTTGAGCACGGTCGGCGCCGCGGCCCCGGCGAGCCTGTCCTCGGCCCAGGGGCCGACGGCACCCTTGTAGCCGCCGAGCCATTCGGTGGTGCCGACCGGGACCTTGCCGAGGGCGAGGACCGAGTCCTGGTCGGTGAGGCCGACGGTGACGATCCGCTTCGGCTCGGACTCGACCGTCGTACTGCCGTACTTGTGCGCGATGGTGACCGGGAAGGCGGAACCGCCGGAGGCACTCGCCTTGGGGTCGGTGCCCGAGGAGTCGGCGTCCGAGTCGTCGTCGCCGCAGGCCGTGGCGGCGGTCAGGAGCAGCAGGGAGGAGGCGAGCGCGGCGGCGAGACGAGGGACTCTGCGGGAGCGGAACATCGGTGGTCCTTCTGTTCGGTTGCGGTGGAGGTGCGTCTAGGAGCGGGTGTCGGACCAGGCCTCCCAGAGGGTGGCGTAGCGTCCGCCGGCGGCACGCAGTTCGTCGTGCGTACCGGTCTCGACGACGCGTCCCGAGTCCATGACGACGATGCGGTCGGCGGTCGCCGCCTGGCTGAGCCGGTGGGCCACGATCAGCGCGGTACGGCCGTCCACGGCGCGCGCGACCGCCTTCTCCAGCGCCCGCGCCCCGGCGCTGCCCGCTTCGGCGGTGGCCTCGTCGAGGATCACCAGGGGCGGATCGGCGAGGATCAGCCGGGCGAGCGCGAGGGCCTGGGTGCGGTCGCCGGTGAGCCGGTGGCCGCCGTCGCCGACGACCGTGGCGAGGCCCTCGGGCAGCGCCTCGGCCCAGGCCAGGGCGTCGACGCGGTCGAGTGCGGCGCGCAGTTCGTCATCGGTGGCGTCGGGTTTGGCCAGCCGGAGGTCGTCGGCGAGCGGGCCCGCGAAGACGTGGGTCTCCTGGGTGATCAGGGCGAGGGTACGGCGGGCGGCCGCCGGGCCCAGCTCGGTGGGCGGGACGCCGTCGACCAGGACGGTGCCCGCGGTGGGTGGCTGGATGCCCGCGACGAGTCTGGCCAGAGTCGTCTTGCCTGCTCCACTGGCGCCTACGAGGGCCACCCGCTCTCCGTGACGGATCGTCAGGTCGATGTCGTGCAGGACCGGATGGCCGGGCCGGTAGGCGTGCCGCAGCCCCCGCACGGTGACCTCGACGCGGCCCGTCCCGCCCGGCTGGGCCGTCTCCGCGGGACGCGGCAGCTCCGTGACGCCGACGAGCCGCGCCAGGCCGGCCGTCGCTGACTGGGCGTCGTCGAGGAGGACGAGGGCGGCGTTGACGGGGGTGAACAGGCTGTGGAAGTACAGCGCGGCGGCGGTCGCCGTACCGATGGACGCCGAGCCCTGGCGGACCAGCCAGTACCCGGTGAACAGGACGGCCGCGAGCCCGATGTACTCGGCGATATGGAGCCGGCTGTAGAAGCCCAGGACCAGCCGCACGCCGCGCATCGTCAGCGCCACCACGGACCGGGACCGCTCGGTGACCCGCTCGGTGTGTTCCCGCTCCAGCCGGAACGCCCGCACGGTGGAGCGGCCTGCGATGGTGTCGAGGAGTTGCTGCTGCTGGGCGCCCGCGGCCACGCGCTGCTCGGCGTAGAGCGGGACGGCACGGCCCACGTACCAGCGGGCGGTGGCCGCCTGCACGGGCACCGCCAGCAGCGCGGCCAGCAGGAACCGCCAGTCGAGCAGCGCCATCGCGCCGAAGGTGAGGAAGATGGTCAGCAGCGAACGGGTCAGCTCCGGCAGGGCGTTGCGCACGGCGTCGGCGACGAGGGAGACGTCGGCGGTGACCCGGGACGTCAGATCACCGGCGCCGGCCCGCTCCACGCGTTCCAGCGGCAGACCGAGGGCCCGTTCGACGAACTGCTCGCGCAACCGGGCCAGCGTGGTCTCGCCCAGCCGGGAGATGAGCGACAGACCGCATCCGGCGGTGACGCCCTGGGCCACGGCGACGCCCACGAGCAGGGCGGCCGTGGCGGTGATCGCGTCGACGGACCCGCGGTCGGCGGCCAGGTCGACGATCCGGCCCAGCAGCGGCTGGGTGAGCAGGCCTACGGCGGTGGAGCCGACCATGACGGCGAACGCCGTCAGCGCCAACGTCCGTTGCGGACGCAGGAGTTGCGCGATGGCCGCGCGAGTACGGGCGGGGGTCGCGACGGGAAGCAGCGCGGTTTCGGAGGGGGGTGTGGCCCGGGGTTCGCTCATGACAGGACCGCCGTACGGTAGGCGCCGTGCCGGTGGACCAGCCGCTCGTGTGCGTCGGTCGCAGCGAGAGAGCCGCGGTCGAGGAGGACGACCCGGTCGGTCACGGCGAGCAGAGCGGGGCTGTTGGTCACCAGAACCGTCGTACGGCCGCCGCGCAGTTCCCGCAGACCGGCCGCCATCCGGACCTCGGTGACGGCATCGACCGCCGTCGCGGGCTCATGCAGGACCAGGACCGGGGCGTCGGCGGCCAGCGCCCTGGCCAGCGCCACCCGCTGCCGCTGGCCTCCGGAGAGGGAGCGCCCGCGGGCGGTGACCGCGGTGTCGGCGCCCTCGGGCAGGTTGCGGACGACCTCGTCGGTGCCCGAAGCGATGATTGCGGCCGCGACGGGGGCGTCCGGTCCGGCGGCCGCCGTGACGTTGTCCCGGAGGGTCCCCTCGAACAGGTCCGCGTCGTGCTCGGCGACGAGAAGCGCGGCCCGCGACTCCGCGAGTCCCAGTGCGGTCAGGTCCGTACCGTCGAGTTCCACCGCGCCCTCGTCGGGGTCGGCGTGGCGGGCGAGGAGATGGAGCAGGGCGGCGGCGTCGGCGGGGTCGGTGCTGACGACGCCGACCGTCTCGCCTGGGGAGATGTCCAGCTCCACCTCCCGCAGGGAGCCGTACGACACACCGCGCAGCCGCAACCGGCCCTCGACGCGGGTCAGTACACCGTCGTTCGGTGTCACCGCACGTTCGGCGCCGAGGATCTCCGCGATCCGCGCTGCCGAGGCCCGGCCCTGTGCCAATTCGGCGTTGACCCAGGCGAATTCGGAGAGCGGGCCGATGAGGAAGAGGGCGAGCGCGACGGCGGAGACCAGCTCGCCGAGGCCGATGTCGCCGCGTGCGGCGAGCCGGCCGCCGACCAACGCGACCAGGGCGAGGAAGGCGCCGGTGAGCATGGCCACGACGCCGTTCTGCCAGGCCTCGGCCCGGGCCGCGCGCAGGGTGGCGGTCAGCGAGTCCTGGCTGATCCGGCGGTAGCGCGCGACGGCCGCCGGTTCGGCGCCGATGCCCTTGAGCACCCGCAGTCCGGCCACGAGATCGGCCGCGACGCCCGAGGCCCGGGCCGCGCGCTCCCGTTCGGTCTCGCTGCGCCGCTCCAGGGGCTTGCTCAGCAGATGCCCCAGCAACAGCAGCAGCGGTGTGCCGAGCAGGACGAGGAGACCGAGGGGAAGGGACATCCGCAACAGGACGACCGCGCCGACCGCGAGGCCGGTCGAGGCCGCGATGCCGACGATCAGGGCCATCGCGACGGCGCCGACCCGCTTGGCGTCCTCGGTGGCGGTGTTCGCCAGCTCCCCGGGTAACCGGCCCTCCGCCGCGCCGCCTTCGGGGGCGAGGACCCGCTCGACCAGTTCGGTCCTGAGGTGGTGCGCGGCGGTCACGGAGGCGCGTTCACCGGCCCGGGCGGCGAAGCGGAAGCTGAAGGAGAGACCCACGTAGACGAGGGCCAGGACAGCGAGCCACAGCAGCAGACCGCCGGCGTCGCCGTCCACCACACCGCGCTCGATGGCGAGCCCGATGACGAGCGGGACCAGCGCCTCGCCCGTCTGGTGGCCCATGCCCAGCACCGCGCCGAGAACGACGTCCCGCCGCTGCCCGCCCACCGCACGCCACAGGACATCCCGTCCCGGCAGGTCCGCTTTCCTCACGCATCCTCCGGAGCGGATACACAGCGCCCAGAAACCGTGTTCACAACTTAGGTAAGGCTAACCACAAGTGCTGTGCTCTGCTACCCCTTTGGCGGACGTCGGCGCTCACTGCTCCTCGGCCAGGTCCCTCTCCAGCGCGTGGGCCGTGGCGTTGAGGGTGATGACCGGGGGCCGGAGTCGATGAGGGTCGTAGCGCACGCTGGGCATGGACAGCGACAGGCCCGCCAGTGCGGTGCCGTCCCGGTCGCGTACCGGGACGCCGACGGCGACCAGGCCGCGCTCGGAGCGCTCCCGGTTGACGGCGAAGCCATTGCGGCGCAGGCGCTTCAACTCGGTGCGCAGCCGGGGCAGATCGGGGCGGTCAACCATGCGGTCGCGGTAGTGCTCGGGGGCGTAGACCTCCTCCAGCTCCTCGTCGGAGAGATCGGCGAGCAGCAGCAGTCCCGCCGTCGTGCGGTGCGCCGGGAACGCCATGCCCTCCCGGGAGCCGACCCGCAGTGCCTGCCGGCACTCGACGCCGGCGATGAACCTGGCCGTGTCCCCGGTGCGCACGATCAGGTTCGCGGTCTCGTCCAACAGGTCGACGACCCGGTGCAGATGGGGCAGCGCCGCCGCGCGCAGCCGGGAGACCAGGGACTGGGAGTGCGCGGCGAGTTCCAGCACCGGCCCCGCGCGGTAGACGCGGTCCTCGTCCTGCACGGCGAAGTCCCGGTAGACGAGCATCGCGAGGACGCGGTGCGCGGTGGACCGCGCGACCCCCAGCCGCTCGGCGAGCTGCGCCACCGTCGCGCCGCCCTCCATCTGCAGGATGGTCGCCGCGCGCAGCGCGTGGTCCACGCTGGCGATGGGGTAGGGCGGCGGGGTCTTGAGGGGGTTGTCCATGAACCATGACCTTCCGGATTCTGCTCTCCAGAATCTATGGTGTTCTCCTGCCGGACACGGCGGACGCTGTCCTCCGTGACTCAGTCCTCCCTCGCGCACGACACCGCTACGGGTTCCCCGGTCCGTCTCCAGGCCGTCTCCGCGGACGGGCAGCCCCAGGTCACCCCGGAACTTCGAGAGCTGTACCGGGGCTTCGAACAGGAGCTGCTCGTCCCGCTGTGGACCGAGATCGGCGACCTGATGCCCGCCCACCCGCGCTCCCAAGCCCTGCCGCACCTGTGGCGCTGGGAGCGGCTGCGGGAGCTGGCGGCCCGGGCCGGCGACCTGGTCCCCGTCGGCCGCGGGGGTGAGCGACGGGCCATCGCGCTGGCCAACCCCTCCCTCGGCGGCAGGCCCTTCGCCACGCCGACGCTGTGGGCCGCCATCCAGTACCTCATGCCCGGCGAGGACGCCCCCGAGCACCGCCACACCCAGCACGCCTTCCGCTTCGTCGTCGAGGGCGAGGGCGTGTGGACGGTCGTCGGACGCGACCCGGTGGCCATGCGGCGCGGCGACTTCCTCCCGCAGGCCGGCTGGAACTGGCACGCCCATCACAACGCCACCGCCGAGCCGATGGCCTGGATCGACGGCCTGGACATCCCCTTCCAGTACGCCATGGAGACGCAGTTCTTCGAGTTCGGCCGGGACGAGGTCGGCGACGCCGAGCGCACGACACCCGAGCGGTCTCGCTCCGAGCGGCTGTGGGGCCACCCCGGCCTCAGGCCCGTCGCTTCGGGTACGACGGCTCCTGGCACTCCCCTCCTGGCCTACCGCTGGGAGCACACCGACCGGGCCCTCGCCGACCAGCTCGCCCTTGAATCCGAGGGACACGGCGGCACCGTGGAGCCCGGTCACGCCGCCGTACGGTTCACCGACCCGGCGACCGGAGCCGATGTGCTGCCCACCCTGCGGGCCGAGATGCACCGCGTCGCGCGCGGCGCCGAGACCGCGCCGGTACGCGAGACGGGCTCCTCCGTCTACCAGGTCTTCGACGGCTCCGGCACCGTCACCGTCGGCGACACCACCTGGTCGGTCACCCGCGGCGACCTGTTCGTCGTCCCCTCCTGGCAGCCACTCTCGGTCCGCTCCGATGCCGGTGCCACCGACTCCGACTCCGGTGCCCTGGACCTGTTCCGGTTCAGCGACGCGCCCGTCCTCGAAGCCCTGCGGCTCGACCGCACCCATGGGGAAGGAACCACCCGATGAAGCTCGCGACCATCCGCACCGGCGGTACGACGAGGGCCGTACGGCTCGATCGGGATGGGCTGGTCGACCTCGGGTTCCCGGACGTGGGCGCTCTGCTCGGCCGAGACAACTGGCAGGATCTGGCCGCTACGGCGACCGGCACCACGTACCCCGTCGAGGGCGCCGACTTCGCGCCCGTGGTGCCCGGCCCCTCGAAGGTGGTCTGCGTCGGCCTCAACTACCGTAACCACATCCAGGAGATGGGCCGCGACCTGCCCGAACACCCCACGCTGTTCGCGAAGTTCGCGGACTGCCTGATCGGCGCCCACGACGACCTCGTGCGCCCGGACGAGACGGGGAGGTTCGACTGGGAGGCCGAACTCGCCGTCGTCGTCGGCGCACCCGCGCGCCGCGCCCGGGGCGCCGAGGCAGAGGCGGCCATCGCCGGCTTCACCGTGCTGAACGACATCACCTGCCGCGACTGGCAGTTCCGCACCCGTGAATGGCTCCAGGGCAAGATGTGGGACTCCACCACACCCGTCGGCCCCTGCCTGGTCACCCCGGACGAGCTGCCCGGCGGTGTCCGCCCGGCCCTGGACGTACGGCTGCTGGTGGACGGCGAGGTCATGCAGTCCGACTCCACCGGCGACCTGCTGTTCGACCCGGTCGATCTGGTCGAGTACGTCTCCACGATCGTCCGCCTCAACCCCGGCGACATCATCGCCACCGGCACACCCGGGGGCGTCGGCCACGCCCGTGAGCCCGAGCGCTACCTCCTCGGCGGCGAGACGGTCGTCACCGAGATCCAGGGCATCGGCCGCCTGGAGAACCGGGTCGTCAAGGAGAAGTCCGCCTGATGCCCCGTACCTTCGACGACGCCCGCCGCTGGACGCGGCTCGGCACGGAGCTGTTCCTCGAAGCCGCCGGCCTCGAAGGGGACAGCGCGCTGCCCGGCTGGTCCCGCCGTCAGCTGGTCGCCCATGTGGCGGCCAACGCCGGCGCGCTCGGCAACCTCGTGCACTGGGCAGCCACCGGGGAGCCGACACCGATGTACTCCTCGCCCGAGGAGCGCGCCGCCGGGACCGAGAACGGCGCCCGGCTGCCCGAGGCCGAACTCCTCGCCTGGCTGCGGCGGTCCGCGGACACGCTCGCCACCGGGATGGACGACCTCACCGACGGCCGGTGGCGCGCCGAGGTGGTCACCGCCCAGGGCCGTACCGTGCCGGCCACCGAACTGCCGTGGATGCGCGCCCGCGAAGTGTGCGTCCACGCCGTCGACCTGGCGAACGGAGTGTCGTTCACCGACCTCCCGGCCGACTTCCTCACCGCCCTGTGCGACGACGTCGTGGCCAAGCGCGCCGCGGCCCCCGGCCCCGCCGTCTCGCTGCGGACGCCGAACGCCGCCTGGGAGCTGCCCGGCAGCGGCGAAACCGCCCTGGTCACGGGCGAGTTGCCCACCATCGCGGCCTACCTGACCGGACGGGGGGCCGTCCCGGCCGCCCCCACGCTGGGCGCCTGGCTCTGACCGGCGACCGAAGGAACAGCTCATGAATCCTGAACCCGGCCCCGACGTCCTCGTGATCGGCGGCGGAATCGGCGGCCTCGGCTCCGCCTTCGCCCTGGCCCGCCAGGGACTGCACGTCCGTGTCCTCGAACGCGCCAAGGAGTTCGGCGAGGTGGGCGCCGGCCTCCAGATCGCCCCCAACTGCACCCGCATCCTCGCCGAGTACGGACTGCTGGACGAGGCCAAGGCGCTCGGCGTCCTCCCCGAGAACATGGTGATGCGCGACGCGCTCGACTCCCGGGAGCTGACCCGTCTCGACCTGCGCGACCTCGAACGCCGGTACGGCTTCCCGTACATGGTCATCCACCGCAGCGATCTGCACGGCATCTTCCTGCGGGCCTGCGCACGCGCCGGTGTCGAGTTGCTGACCGACCGGACCGTCGTCGGCTACGAGCACACCGCGGACGGCGCCAGGGTCCAACTGGAGGACGGGCGGGCCGAGTCCGCCCCGCTGGTCGTCGCGGCCGACGGACTGCACTCCACGGCCCGCCGTCTGCTGGTCGGCGACGACGTGGTCAGCTCCGACTACGTCGCCTACCGGGCGGCCGTCCCGATCGAGCGGGTCCGGGCGAACGGCATCGCGGAGAAGGACGTCACCGTCCACATCGGCCCCCGCTGCCACTTCGTCCAGTACGCCCTGCGCGGCGGCGACATGTTCAACCAGGTGGCCGTGTTCGAGTCGCCCAAGGCCCTGGCCGGAGAGGCCGACTGGGGCACCCCCGACGAGCTGGACGCGGCCTTCGAGGCCACCTGCGACACCGTACGCAAGGGCATCCCGCTGTTGTGGCGGGACCGCTGGTGGCAGATGCTCGACCGGGACCCGGTGGAGACCTGGGTGCACGGCCGTATCGCCCTGCTCGGCGACGCCGCCCATCCGCCGCTCCAGTACATGGCGCAGGGCGCGATCATGGCCATCGAGGACGGCTGGGTGCTTGCTCGGCACCACGCCCGGTCGGCCGGGGACACGGACTGGGACGCCGTGCTCCACGCGTACGAGGCGGTCCGCGTGGAGCACTGCCGCCGGGTGCAGACCACGGCCCGCGCCTGGGGCGAGCTGTGGCACCTCGACGGCGAGCCCCGGCTGCGGCGCAACGCGATCATGCGAGCGCGGGACCCTTACGACTACTCCTTCACCGACTGGGTGTACGGCCCGACCGCGCTCACCCCGGACGAGGAACCGCCCATGTTCACGCCGATCCCACTGTCGACGGCGGGCACACGCTGAGCGCGGCCCGGGACGGTCTCGCCGCAACGCCACAAGGCGTACCGCGGCCGCCCCGGCGTACCCGCCTCGATGCCCGCGACCAGCGCGCGCAGCGCCTCGTAACCCTGAGGGACGGCAAGGGCGTTGTCCTGGGCGGCCAGTGCGCGCCGGGCGCGGCGCAGGGCGCGGTCGCGGCGCCCGTGGTGGTGGTCGACGTAGGCGAGGGCGTAGCGGGCGAGGAGGGTGGCCCAGTCGTCGTCGCGGACGCCCGGCTGGGCCGCCGCACGCCGTGCCGCGCGGCGTGCGGCTCCGGGCGCGAGGGCGGCCTGGGCCACGGCCTGGGCGGCCAGGCTCACGGCCGGTGCGGGGCCGTGCGCCGGGCGGGGCGGAATCGTGCGCGCGGCCTCCGCGAAGTGCTCGGCGGCGCCCCGCGGATCGCCTTCGTGCAGGGCGATCAGGCCCTGGACGTGGGCGATGTGGCCGACGGCGGCGTCGTCGCCGGTCATGACGGCCTGCGGCCAGGCCTGGTCCAGCAGCGCGCGAGCGGACTGCGGATCGCGGTCCGCACCGAGCCAGGCCGCCAGCCACCGCCCGCGCAGTTCCACCGCGCCCTGCGCCGGGCACAGCGGCAGCAGCCGCAGCAGATGATCGCGTCCCTCCTCGGCCCTGCCGTACACCACCCACCAGAACCACAGGCCGACGACCGTCTCCAGCGCGGTACCGGCCTGGTCGGGGCGGTTCGCCGACTGCCGCAGCACGGCGGTGAGTTCTTCCTGCTCCTCCTCCACGAGCGCCAGGGCCTGGCTCTGGAGGCCCGTCGCCCACAGGTTCCGCGCGGTCTCCGCGACCTGCCGGCAGTGCGCGGCACGGCGTTCCAGCGCCGTCTCGCACTCGCCCGCCGCACGCAGCCGTTCGGCCCCGAAGTCCCGGGCGGCCCGCGTCATCCGGTACCGGGGCGGGCGTGGTCCGCCCGGGTCACGGACCGGCTCCAGTACGTGGATGGCCGCGAGCCGGGCCAGCAGGGAGGGCACCCGCTGGGGCTCCACACCCCCGCCACCGCACAGGAAGGCCGCGGTGGACTCGTTGAACGCCCCGGCGAGGACACTCGCCCTGTCCCACACGATCCGCGCCTCACGCTCGCACAGCGCGTAGCTGGCCCCGACCGTGGCCCGCAGCGAGCGATGACGGCGCAGCGCGGGGCGCTCGCCGCGCAGCCAGCACTGGTGGACGTCCAGCACCGCGGCGAGGTCCCGCACCGGCTGGAGCGCCACCTGCTCGGCGGCCAGCTCGATGGCGAGGGGGACGCCCTCAAGGGACCGGCAGATCGCCTCCACCGCGCGGAGGTCGGCGCCCTCGGCGCGAAAGCCCCGCACCGTGTCCTCGGCGCGCCGCAGGAACAACTCCACCGCCGCGGGCAGATGCGGAAGCGGCGCAAGACGCAGCACCCGCTCCTCACCCAGACCCAGTGCCTGCCGCGACGTCACCAGCACCCGCAGCCCGGGCATGGCCCCCAGCAGACGCTGCACCACGCCCACGGCCTCCTGATGGACCGGGTCCACATCATCGAGGAACAGCAATGTGTCACCGGAAGGCGGGCCCCCGACACGCGTGAGCGCCCGGCGTACGGCCGCGGCCAGCGCACCGGGTGTCCCGGCCCGGTAGCCCTGCCCGTGCACATGGACCACCCGCCACGGCCCGCGCGCCCCCGCGGCCGCCGCCGTCCGGCTCTTGCCGACCCCGGCCCGGCCGGTCACCGTCACCAGACGATGCTCCGCCAGCAGACCCTCAAGGACGGCCGGCTCCCGCGCCCGGCCGATCAGACCCTCGGCCGGTTCGCCGTGGTACCTGCCCGGCATCGCAGAGCAGCCGACACACGTCCATACGTTCATGACTTCCCGCACTCTTCGGACAACAGCGGTCGATGACACCGGCCCGGGGGTCGGCAGCCCGGGATGCAGAACCGTCACTGCTGTGGTGTCACGGCAACCCCAACGCGGCATCCGCACCGAGGTGGCGACACCGGGGTCCGGACCACACGCCACAGCGACAGCCCGAACGCCCGTCCTCGGGCCCTGGCGGACGGCGTTCCCGCTGTGATGCGGCATCAAATGCGCGTGAAGATTGCCGGAACCAGGCAATGAAACGCCGCTCGCCCGGTGTCAGGATCCCATCAAGCCGGAGCTCAGCGACGGGCGAGAGGGGGACGGCACGCATGGCCCGGTTTCTCGGAATCGGCAACACGGGGGTCGTGCTGCTCGCCCTGTCGCTGGTCTTCGGCGGAATGCCGGACGGCGCGCTCGACGGCGCGGCGGGCGGCGTCCTCGACGGGTGACTGTCGTCGGTGGCGTGCCTCGTACGGCTCAGGCCAACGCGCTCCCTGCTCGTCGAGGTGGTCGACTGGGCCCGACCCTGTACCGCCCCGAAAAGGGAGTTCAGCATGTCCGTCGTCGTGGTCTTCGAGCTGCCGGGGATGACCCGGGCCCAGTACGAGCAGAGTGCGGAGAAGGTGGCCGGCCGTCCCGGTGGGGTGACCAGCCCCGCGGACTGGCCGGTGGCCGGCCTCATCTCGCACACCTCGGCACCCACCCCCGAGGGCTGGCTCGTGGTCGACGTATGGGAGTCCGAGGAGGCGTTCCGGCAGTTCGGCGAGACCATCGTGCCCATCCTGCAGGAGCTCGGCGTCCCTGACGCGAAGCCGAAGGTCTACCCGACGCACACCGTGGTCACCCGCTAGGGATCCGCGTCGGCCCCGGATCCTGCCGCCATCCCGACGGCCACGTCGTGGCCGAGCCGTACACGGAGGTCGAACATCGCCGCCAGGTCGACGCTGTCGCCGTGGATCTCGCGGTGGACGAACAGACCGTCGGCGCCGGCCACGGCGTATGCGGTGAGGGTGCGTACCGCGTCCTCGTTCAGGCCCGGGGCCAGTTTCCCGATCATGTCGGCCACGCGCCGGGCGGCGATGTCGCGAGGTGAGCGCCCAGGGGGAGGGCGGCGGTACATGGACCGCGACCGCCACGGCGGGCCGCTGGACGCTCGCCGTACCGCCCACCGGCAGCCCGGCCGCCTCGGTGGTGCTGGACACCGAAACCGCCTGGCGCCTGTGCACGCGCGGCATCGACCCCGCCACTGCCCTCGGCCGAGCCCGTATCCAGGGAGAACCCCGACTCGCCGTGGCCGCGTGCGAGATCGTGTCCGTCGTCCACTGATCACCGTCGACGCCTCCACCGAGTTCACCGCCGCAGCGCCGTCTGCCGCGCCATACGCGCCAGCTTCTCCGGGTTGCGCACCGAGTACAGCCCGGTGATCAAACCATCGTCGATCCGCATCGCCACCACCGTGTCGACCTGTCCGTGAAGCCGGAGGACCAGCGCCGGAGAGCCGTTCACCTGCGCCGCCTCCAGCGGTGCCACAGAGGCCGGCCGCGAGGCGGCCAGCAGCGCCGCCACGCTCTGCGCCCCAGGTCGCGGCGCTGGTCGCCCTGGTCGCCCTGATCAACGCCGCCAACCGGTTCGGCTTGATCCTCAACAACCAGGGCGGCTCCTACCAGCCCGGCATGTTCGCCGGCATGACGAACTGAGCGGCGGACGAACGCCGGGGCCTGAACTCAGGCCCCGGCGCTCAGCCTCCGCAGCAGCGGCCAGGCCAGCAGCACGGCCACGACCGCGTACACCGTCACCGAGAACGGCGTGTTGACCAGCCCGGACACACTGCCGTCGCTGATCTGCAGGGCGCGGCGCAGCTGTTGCTCGGCGTTGGGGCCGAGGATGACACCGATGACGGCGGGCAGCACGGGCAGCCCGTAGCGCCGCATGCCGAACCCGATCAGGCCGATGACCAGCAGGATCACCAGGTCGATGACCTCGCCGCCGACCGCGTAGGCGCCGACGGCCGCGAAGAACAGGATCCCCGCGTACAGATACGGCCGCGGGATGCGCAGCAGCTTCGCCCACACCGGCGCCAGCGGCAGGTTGAGGGCGAGGAGCAGCACCATGCCGACGAAGAGCGAGGCGATCAGGCCCCAGACCAGATCGGGTTCGCGCTCGAACAGCAGAGGGCCCGGCTGGATGCCGTACTGCTGGAAGGCGGCCAGCATCACCGCGGCGACCGCCGTGGTCGGCAGGCCGAGGGTGAGCATGGAGACCAGGGTGCCCGCCGCCGAGGCCGATGCCGCCGACTCCGGACCCGCGACTCCCTCGATCGCGCCCTTGCCCCACTCGTCCTTGTGCTTCGACAGACGCTTCTCGGCGACGTAGGAGAGGAAGGTCGGGATCTCCGCGCCGCCCGCCGGGATCGCGCCGAAGGGGAAGCCGATGAACGGGCCGCGCGCCCAGGACTTCCAGGTGCGCCGCACGTCGTCCTTGCCCAGCCAGGGACGCCCCACCGGGATCGCCTCGCCCGGACTGCGCCGCAGATGCGCCGCCACCCACAGCGCCTCGCCGATCGCGAAGAGACCCACCGCCACGATCACCACGTCGATACCGTCGGCGAGTTGGAGCGAACCGAAGGTCAGCCGCTGCTGTCCCGTCATCTGGTCCAGGCCCACCAGGCCCAGGGTGAGTCCGATGAGGAGGGACGCGAGACCTCTGATCCGCGACGAGCCCAGCACCGACGTCACGGCGATGAACGCCAGCACCATGATGGCGAAGTAGTCCGGCGCTCCGATGTCGACCGCCAGGTCGGCGACCGTCGGCGCCAGCGCCACCAGCAGCAGCGTGCCGACCATGCCGCCCGCGAAGTGGCCGATGGCGGCGGCCGCGAGAGCCTGCGCGCCGCGCCCGGACTTGGCCATGGGGTTGCCCTCCATGGCCGCGACCACCGCCGCGCTCTCACCCGGGGTGTTGAGCAGGATCGAGGTGGTGGAACCGCCGAACATCGCGCCGTAGTAGATGCCCGCGAACATGATGAACGCGCCGATCGGATCGAGCCCGTACGTCACCGGCAGCAGCAGCGCCACCGCCATCGCGGGACCGATGCCCGGCAGGACGCCGATCGCGGTGCCGAGGAGCACACCGATGGCCGCCCACAGGAGGTTGAGCGGGGTGAGGGCCGTACCGAAGCCGTCCATGAGGGAGTTGAGGGCGTTCATGTCACAGCGCTCCCATCAGCGGACCGCCCGGCAGCGGCACTCCGAGCAGGTTGTTGAAGACGACGTAGGTGAACAGCGAGAGCACCGCCGCGATCAGCGGGTCCCTGTCGATACGGCGGCTGCCGAGGGCGAAGGCCGCGCCCCAGAACAGCAGGGCGCCCGCCGCCGGGAAGCCCAGCGGCTCGATCAGCACGGCCGCGCCCAGGAACACCCCGGTGAGCAGCGCCACCGTGCGCCAGTCGGCGGGCTCGGACAGGTCGATGTCCTCGCCGGTCTCCGCCTGGCCCCGGCCGCCGCGCAGGACGTCGACGGCGAGCAGGGCCGCGATGACCAGCAACCCGATGCCCACGACGATCGGCACGGTCTTCGGGCCGACCGGACCGCGCTGGGCGATGTCCACGTCCATGGTGAGCGCGTCGGTCAGCACCAGCACGCCGAGCGCCAACAGCAGTACGCACACCCCGAGTTCGGAGTGCTCGCGCAGCCACGATCGCCGATCGGTCGCCGTCGCGGGAGGTAGATCCGTCTGCGTCGTCACAGTCCCAGCTCCTTCAGCACCGACACCACGCGCCTGTCCTGGGCCTCCAGGAAGTCGCCGAACTTCTCGCCGGTCAGGAAGGCGTCCTCCCAGCCGTTCTGCTCCAGGGACTTCTGCCACTCGGGCGAGTCGTGCAGTTCCCGCACGAGCCGGGTGAGCTTGTCGCGCTCGGCCTCGGTCAGGCCGGGCGGGGCGACGATGCCACGCCAGTTGGTGAAGCTCACGTCGTAGCCGGACTCCTTCAGCGTCGGCGCGTCCTTCAGCTCGCCGACCCGCTCCGGACCGGTCACCGCGAGCACGCGCAGCTCACCGGCCTTGATCTGGTCCAGGTACTCGCCGACCCCGGACACCCCGAAGGCGACCTTGTTGCCGAGGATCGAGGCGAGCAGCTCGCCACCGCCGTCGAAGGGGATGTAGTTGACCTCCTTCGGAGCGATCCCGGCGGCCCGCGCCATCAGCATCGGCGCCAGATGGTCCGGCCCGCCGGGCGAAGACCCGCCGCCCACCGGCAGCTTGCCGGGATCGTCCTTCCAGGCGTCGATCAGCTCGTCGATCGTCTTGTACGGGGACTCCTTGGCGACGACCACGACGTCCTGCTCCTCGGTGAGCCGGGCGATGGGCGTGGTGTCGGCCAGGGTCTTGGGCGCGTGGTTGGAGCGGGCCGCGCCCACCACGCCGAGGCCCATGGACATCGCGAGCTTGCCGTTGCCGTGCTCGCTCACCAGACGGGTGAGACCGACGGTGCCGCCCGCGCCCGGGAGGTTGAACACCTCGATGTTGTGGGTGAGTCCGGCGTCCTCGGCGTTCTTCGCGGCCGTACGGGCCGTGATGTCGTAACCGCCGCCGGGTGTGTTGGGGACCATGAAGCGCAGGCCCGGGATCTGTGTGCCGGTCTCGGAACCGCCGCCGGCGGTCAGCAGCGGCGGTCCCACGAGGACGAGCACGGCGGCCCCGAACAGGGCGAGGGGGGTGCGCAGGCGCACGAGTGCCACCACCTGTCGGTCGATGCGTGATGTGGGCCACATCGTGCACGGAAGCCCGTTGCCTGTCTCGCTTGCGGAAGCAACGGAGGTTTTGGTCTTTGTGTCAGCGGCGCACGTCTTTTCCCCGCCACGGGCCGAGGCGATGATGGGGCGACCCGGCACCCGGAACCACCAGGTCGGAGAGCGAGTACGTCGTGGTCACCCCCTTCCGCCGCCAGACCCTCGCGGGCGAGATGCTGTTCCTGCAGCTCGCCATCGTCGTGATGGTGCTGTTCGCGGTGGCCGCGGTCTCGCTCGCCCAGTCCGAGGCGACCTTCAACCGTGTCGAGGGCCGCCGGGTCGGCGCCCTGGCGGAACAACTGGCCGCAACGCCCCTCGTCCGCAGCCAGCTCGCCCGGCCCGTGCCGCAGGAGGCCCTCGCCCCGCTGGTGAACTCCATGCAGACCCAGTCCGGGGTGACGTCCGTGACCATCGCCGACGCCGACGGCCGGATCGTCAGCTCCACCGACCCCACCGTCATCGGCGGGCAGCTGCCCCTCGGCGCGGGCGCGGCGGCGGGCCGCGGCTGGTCGGGCCCGCTCACCCTGGACGGCAGCCGGGAACTCGTCGCCCAGGTCCCCGTCCTCGGTGCCACCCGGGAGAACCTCGGCCGCCACCTCGGCACCGTGATGATCGGCGTGGCCGATCCGACGGTCTGGCAGCGCCTCAGCGGTGCCTCCTCCTATCTCCTCGCCTACCTCGGCATCGCCAGCGGCCTCGGCGTGGCCGGCTCCTGGCTGCTCGCCCGGCGCGTGAAACGCCAGACGCTCGGCCTGGAGCCACACGAGATCGCGGGCCTCGCCGAACACCGCGAGGCGATGCTGTACGGCATCGCCGAGGGCGTCGTCGCCCTGGACCCGCAGCACCGGCTGACCCTCGTCAACGCGATGGGCCGCGGCCTGCTCGACCTGCCCGAGGACTGCGTGGGCCAGAGCCTCGCCCAACTCGGCATCGAAGGACGGCTGAGGGATGTCCTGGCCGGGACCGCCGACGACCGGCGCGACCAGGTCGTCGTCCGGCACGGCCGGGTCCTGGTCATGAACCGGATGACGGTCAGCAAGGACGGTCGCCCGCTCGGCTCGGTCACCACCCTGCGCGACCGCACCGAACTGGCCCGTCTGGAACGGGAGATCGGCTCCTTCCGCTCCTCCACCGAGCTGCTGCGCGCCCAGGCCCACGAGTTCGCCAACCAGCTCCACACGATCTCCGGGCTCATCCAGATCGGCGAGCAGGCCGAGGTGGTGCACTACATCCGCGCGCTGAGCCGCCACCGCCAGTCCCTGGACATCACCCTCAGCCGCCGCGTCCGCGACACCGCCGTGGCGGCCCTGCTCATGGCGAAGGCCTCCCTCGCCGCCGAGCGCCGGGTCGCCCTCCGGATCTCCGACGACACCGCGCTCGACCGGCTCACCCCCGAGGACGCCGCCGACGTGGCGACCGTGGTCGGCAACCTCGTCGACAACGCCGTGGACGCGGCCGCGCACGACGGCTGGGTCGAGGTCGCACTGCGCCAGGACGCCTCCAGCGTGGAGATCGTGGTCCGCGACTCCGGCCCCGGAGTGGCACCGCAACTCGCCCGCGAGGTCTTCTCCCACGGCTTCACCACCAAGGCCGCCCAGGAGGGCGAACGCGGAATGGGCCTGGCGCTCACCCGGCTCGTCTGCGAACGTCACGGCGGTGAGATCTCGGTGACCAACACCCCCGACGGGGCCATGTTCACCGCGCGCATGACCGTCAGCCACCTCACCGACGCGGTGGCGGAAGGAGCGACATGACCGACGTACGGCACGAGATCGGCGTCCTCGTCGTGGACGACGACTTCATGGTGGCCCGCGTCCACCGCGCCTTCGTCGAACGCGTCCCGCCCTTCAAGGTCGTCGGCGTCGCCAGCACCGGCGAACAGGCCATCACGGCGGTCGACGAACTCCGCCCCGACGTCGTGCTGCTGGACCTCTACCTCCCCGACATCTTCGGCCTCGACGTCATCCCCCGGCTGCGCACCGCCGGGCACGACTGCGACGTCATGGTCATCAGCGCCGCCCGCGAGGCCGACACGGTGCGCGGCGCCGTCCGCCACGGCGTCGTCGACTACCTCCTCAAGCCGTTCGAGTTCCAGGACCTACGACTCCGACTTGAGCGCTACGCCGATCAGCGCGGCCGGCTGCGCGGCACCGTCGTCCGCAGCCAGGCCGACGTGGACCGGGTGCTGGCGGGCGCCTCGGCACCGGCGTCGGTGGCCGGCGCGCTGCCCAAGGGCATGAGCGTGGAGACCGCCGAACTGATCGAACGCACCCTCCGCGACTGCCCCGGCACCCTCTCCGCCACCGAGTGCGCCACCCTCACCGGCATCTCCCGCGTCAGCGCCCGGCGCTACCTGGAGCACTTCCACTCCATCGGCCGCGCCGACGTCTCCCTGCGCTACGGCGCGACGGGACGGCCGGAGCGGCGGTACGGGCTGAGCGGGCGGGGCGAGGGCGTGGGCAGCACTGCCGCACCATGGATGACTCCGAGCTCTTGAGCGCTGCGGACGTACAGCTCATGCAGGCCCTGGTCATCGGCGCCCAGGACATCCTGATCACCCTGGTCACGCCCGCCGACACCGAACCGACCGTGAACGCGGTCACCTACTGGCAACTCGTCGAGACCCCGACCGGCGAGGATCCGCTCCACGCGCTGATCCCCCGGCTGGCCGCGGCGTACGGGGAGCCGAAGTGGCTGAAGTGCCACTTCGACGACGTCGGCTTGGCCGCAGGCCGCGCGGCCGAACTCGCCGACCCCGCCGCCCGCGTCAGCACCCGCGGCGAGGTGCTGTCCGTCGGCGACTTCCTCCACGCCTACGTCCTCGAACGGACCCTGCACCACCTCGATCTGATCGCTCACCTCCCCTCCGCCCCGAGCCGCCCGCCGAGACCCTCGCGGCGACCCGTGAGCTGCTGGAGAGGCTCGCCGGTACGACGTTCCCCGCCGCGTTCTCGGACCAGGACGCGCTCCTGATCGGTACGGGCCGTCGCAAGCCGGCCGATGCGGAGAAGGCGGAGCTGGGGGAGTTCGCGCGGCGGCTGCCCCTTGCCGTGGGATGAGCGGGGCCGATTCCGGCGCCGCAGGCGATCCGGCGAGCGTCAACCGGTCGGCGTAACGCCAAATCGATCCACCGGGTGAAAGGGCCGTCACTTGATCAACTCGGCGGTGCGCAGCGGTGATCCTGGGTCGGCATTGATCAACAGGTCGGCCGGAAGCCCGGACCCGATCCCCCTAGCGGCATGGAGTTCCCCTTGCGTGTTCCTCGTTTCGTGACCGGCGCCCTCGGCAGCGCGGCTCTCGTCCTCTCGTCCTTCGGCGTGGTCACCACGGCCGCCGGTTCCGCCGCCGCCGACCCGTGCGGCTTCTACGAGACCGGCTCCGACGCCTTCTACAACCACTGCACCTCGGACGGCTCGAACGTCATCATCAAGGTCGAGGTCGCCTGGCAGGCCGACTACGAGCGCTGTGTCGGACCCGGCAAGTCCTGGCTGGGCTCCGCCGGCAAGATCCAGGGCGCGTCCTACACCGGCCGTACCTGCTGATCGAGGAACACGGTGAAAGGGGCGGACGGGCCGAGCGGCTCCTCCGCCCCTTTCGGCTCAGCAGATGGTCTGCCGGCTGTTCACGAGCGTGTTGTTGCGGAACGTGGTGTTGGTCCCGCAGGGGTTCTCGTTGATCGCCGAGTTGGTGACCGTGAGGTTCTGGATGGTGATGTCGGAGTTGTTGGGGAACTCCGAACGGGCCGCGAGCCGGATCTCGCCGCCTCCGGAGACGCTGCCGCTCTGGGCGGCGATGTTCACGTTGTAGCAGTTCTCGATCAGGATCGAGTTGTTGCCGGTGTGGGAGAGGTTGACCCGGTCGATGACCGCGCCACCGCTCTCGGAGACACAGAACACCCCGCGTCCGCCGCCGCGCGCGATCACCTCGCCCACCCGGATGTTGGTGGGGTACGAACTGCCCACCCGGCCGTTGCGGTTGGCCATGCGGAAGGCCGCGTAGCCGGTGCCGGTGCCCGCTCCTTCCGCGTCGACCTTCGTGACGGTGGCGTTGATGGTCTGGTTGAGCAGCAGCCCTGACTCACCCACGTTGCGCGCGGTGACCGTACCGACGGTGAGGCCGTCGACGCCGTACGTCTCCACGGCGTGGCTGCTCGCGCCGGACACGTACACGTTGTCGATCCGGACGTTGCGCGTCCACTGGCTGGTGTCGCCGCGGTTGTCGATACGTACTCCGAGGCCGGCCGAGAGGCGCATGTCGATCTGGCCGAGCACGACGTTCTGGACGTTGCGCAGGAAGACGCCGTAGAGCGGGGCGCCGGTGAGGTTGAGGTGCTGGACCTCGATGTCGCGGACGCCGCGGGCGTAGACCGGGGCCTGGTCGCCGGAGCCCGTTCCGGTGACGTTGATCGTGCCGCAGACGTCGAGGACGGTGTAGCTGGGCAGGGAGACCCGGGACCCGGCGCTGATGGAGCCCGAGCCGCGGACGACGACCCGCTCCTTCGAAGTGCGGCCCGAGGTCAGGCTGTTGACGGCCGCCTGCATCGCCGCGCGCATGTCCGTGCCGGTGTACACGACGGAACTGCCGCGGCGGGCGGTCCAGGTGCTGCCGCTGAGTACGGCCTCAGCCTGGTAGGCGCCCTCGCCGCAGGCCGCGGCCAGGCGCGGGGCGGCCGCGCTCGCGGGCTGGGTGAGTAATGCGGCGCCGGTGAGCAGCGCGGTGGCGCAGGCGGCGGTGACAACGGCCCGTCGGCGGCGGTCTGTTGCGGCTCTGTGTTTCATCTCGGCTCCTGATTGAATCGATTCACGCGTGAGGCGTGGTTGTAGCAAGCGTTTTCTAGAGTGGGCGCCCGGGAGTGTGCCAACCGTCTACTCGGGCGTCAAGAGGTGCCGTTGTTCCAGGGGGGTACCGCTGATCGAGTGGTGACCGCGCCGGCTCCGGCGTACCGTCGAACGGTGGACCGACAGTGGACGCAGCCGTTCACTGACCCCTCGCGAGGGCGAAAGCCCCGAGAGTGCGACATGACATGAGCAGTAGCCCACAGCCCGCATCCCCGCAGACCACCGCCAAGGAAAACGGCGGTGGCGGAAACGCGATGGCCCTGTTCGTCATCGCCTCGTGCCAGTTGATGGTGGTCCTGGACATCACCATCGTGAACATCGCGCTGCCGGACATCCAGCGCTCCCTGGACTTCTCCACCACCAGCCTGTCGTGGGTGGTCAACGCCTACACCCTGACCTTCGGCGGACTGCTGCTGCTCGGCGGCCGGGCCGGTGACATCCTCGGCCGACGGCGGGTGTTCATCTTCGGCGTGCTGCTCTTCGTGTTCGCCTCCCTGCTCGGCGGCTTCGCCCAGAACGAGGCCCAACTCCTGGCCGCACGCGCCCTCCAGGGCGTCGGCGGAGCCATCGCCTCACCGACCTCCCTCGCCCTGATCAGCACCACCTTCCGCGAAGGCCCGGAACGCAACCGGGCGTTCGGCGTGTTCGCCGCGGTCTCGGCGGGCGGCGGCGCGATCGGACTGCTCGCCGGCGGCATCCTCGTCGAGTGGCTCAACTGGCGGTGGGTGCTCTTCGTCAACGTCCCCATCGGCCTGCTCATCGCCCTCGCCACACCGCGCTGGATCAAGGAGTCCGAACGCCACCCCGGCCACTTCGACATCACCGGCGCACTGACCTCCACCGTGGGCATGGTGCTCCTGGTGTACGGCTTCATCCGGGCCGCGCAGGACGGCTGGCGGGACCCGCTCACGCTGGCCTCGTTCGCCGCGGCCGTGGTCATCCTCGCGGTGTTCATCCTGGTGGAGCGGCGCTCCACCCAGCCCATCACCCCACTGCACATGTTCGCCGACCGCAACCGCGCGGGCACCTACGGCATCATGCTGTGTCTCGCCGCCGCGATCTTCGGCATGTTCTTCTTCCTGACGCTCTTCGTGCAGAACGTGCTGGACTTCAGCCCGTTGCAGGCCGGGCTCGCCTTCCTGCCGGTCAGCGCGGTCATCGCGATCGGCGCCGGGCTGGCCTCCAAGTTCCTGCCCACGTACGGGCCCAAGCCCTTCATGGTGGTCGGCGCGATCCTCGCGGCGGCCGGGCTGAGCTGGCTGACCCTCACCGACGTCCACTCCACCTATGCCGGCAGTGTCCTTGGGCCGATGCTCGTCTTCAGTCTGGGCATGGGCATGGAGTTCGTCTCGCTCACGCTGATGGCGCTGTCCAACGTCTCCGTCCGGGAGACCGGCGCGGCCTCCGGACTCCTCAACGCCACCCAGCAGGTCGGCGGCTCGCTCGGCCTGTCCATCCTGGTGACGATGTACGGCACGGCGAGCAGGAACGAAGCGGAGAAGCAGATACCGGACTTCCTCGCCCAGGCCACTCCGGCCGAACGCCTGCGCTTCGAGCGCACCGGCGAGCTGCCACGTCCCTGGTCGGACGAGGTCCTCACCGCCGGAGTCTCCTCCGCCTTCATCATGGCCGCGATCTTCACGGTGGTCGCCGCGCTGATCGCCTTCCTCGCCATTCAGGTCCGTGCGTCGGATCTGGAGCGGCTGAAGGGCGGGTCGATGCCGGGGCCGGTCTGAGGCAAGTCAGATGGTTCCGGGCTCCGCTCCCCATGCCGCCGCACACAGCGCGCGATCGACCTCGGCCGTGTAGTGGGCCGCGGCCAGCCACGCTCGGGCGAAGCGGCAGGTCGCAGGCCACGACCGGAACCCCCTGCCGGGCCGCCCAGCGCACGGCGGCCAGCTCCGGCGAGAAGTCAGCGAACGGGTTGAACGCCGGCGGCGAGCGGCTCGGTCACGCCCGGCGTACAGCGCGGCCGCCATCCGCATGCCCTCCGACCAGGCCACCGGCCCGACCTGACCGAGCCTCAGCACCCGTTGCGGCACACGACCTTCCCCGTGTCCAGCGCGACTTCGTAGTCGCCGGCCGTCACCCACCCCACAGGTGCCTCCCCGCACCCAGTGATCAAGTGACGGGAACTCCAGGCGAGACCACTGACAACGCCCCGCCGGGGCTCCTGGCCTGCGCAGCAACCGCTCACCCCAGCGACAGTGACCCGTCGTCAGCCGCTATGACACGGACGCCCTCGCTGATCTGATCGACCGTCGCCCGCAGCCACTCCCGGTCCTCGACCCCCGCCCGCTCAAGCCGCATCCGGCAGACCCGCAACGGCACCATCCGCAGTCCCGACAGCCGGCCGCTGTCCGCCGCCACCGAGACCAGGAACACCAGCCGCAGATCGTCCCGGTACTGCTCGAAGCCGCCGATGCCCTCGTAGTCGTCGACGAAGTCGCCGCAGCCGTACAGGATCAGCCGCTCGCGGTACACCTCCACGGGACGCGGGTGGTGCGAGGAGTGCCCGTGGACGACATCGACGCCTCCGTCCACGAGGGCGCGCGCGAAGACGACTTGGTCGCGGGGCACGCGGTAGCCCCAGTTGGAGCCCCAGTGCACCGACACGACCACGAGGTCACCGGGCCGCCGGACCCGACGTACCCGCTCCAGCACCGCGGCGGCCGCGCCCGGCGTCGGAGCGGGGACGTACGCCACGCCGGACGCGTCCGCGGTCGCCTCCCACGAGGGCGGCACGCCGCTCGACCGCATCCCCAGCGCGAACACCAGCACCCTGCCCCCACCGCCGAGCGGAACCACCGCCGGTGCGCTCGCCTCGTCCGCGGTCCGGCCCGCGCCCGCAGTCCGCAGCCCCGCGCGGGCCAGGCAGTCCACCGTCTGTGCCAGTCCGGCGCGGCCGAAGTCGAGGACGTGGTTGTTGGCCAGGACGCAGACGTCGGGCCGGGCCACCGTGAGAGCGGGCAGGTTGGCCGGATGCATCCGGTAGTGGATCTCCTTGCCGGGCGCGAAGGTGCCGTCGTCGGTGACCGACGTCTCCAGGTTGACGATCCGCGCGTCCGGGGCGGCCGCGTCGAGCACCGGCAGGGCCTCACCCCAGGGCCAGGACGGCGGCACCGGAGCGGGGACCGGGCCGTTCACCGACTCGGCGAGCCGGACGTAGTCGCGGGCGTCCGTCACGTACGGCTCGCGCAGGGCCGGATCACCGGGATGCGCGAGGATCTGGTCGACGCCGCGCCCGAGCATCACATCGCCGCACAGGAACAGCGTCACTGTGTCGCTGCCCATATCTCCACGGTAGGCCGGTTGCCCAGCCGGATCGGAGGAACCCGGAGAGCGGAGGCGATAGTGATGATCTCCCACTCGGTCGTCGTGCCCGCAGGACCGGGCATCGAACTGGCGGGCGACCTGGCCGTACCGGACTCCGCGCGCGCGGTGGTGCTCTTCGCGCACGGCAGCGGCAGCTCCCGGCACAGTCCCCGCAACCAGCAGGTCGCCGAGGCCCTGCGCACCGCCGCGCTCGGCACCCTGCTGATGGACCTGCTCAGCGAGGAGGAGGAACGTCAGGACGAGCTCACACGCGAGCACCGCTTCGACATTCCGCTGCTCGGCAGGCGTCTGGTGGCCGCGATCGACTGGCTCGCGGAGCGGGACGACACCCGGGGGCTGCTCGTCGCCCTGTTCGGCGCCAGTACCGGAGCGGGCGCCGCCCTGGTGGCCGCCGCCGAACGTCCCGCGCGCGTGCTGACCGTGGTCTCCCGGGGCGGGCGGCCCGACCTGGCCGAGGACGCCCTGCCCGCCGTACGGGCGCCCGTGCTGCTGATCGTGGGCGGGCGGGACCGGGAGGTGCTGCGGGTGAACGAGGAGGCGGCGCGGCGGCTGCGGGTGCCCTGCACGCTCCATGTCGTCCCCGGGGCCACTCACCTGTTCGAGGAGCCCGGCGCCCTGGACGAGGTCGCCGACGCGGCCCGGCAGTGGTGCGCCGACCATGTCCGGGCCGCGGCGGGGGACTGAACCGGTGCCGCGTGCCTACCCTGAACATGTGGCTCGTGCCAACGGCGAGGTCGCCGCGCTCTTCCAGGAGTACGCGGATCTGATCTCGATCACCGGAGGAGACGCGTTCAGGGCACGCGTCTACGAGAAGGCCGCCCGGGCGATCGGCGGCCACCACGCCGATGTCTCCCAGCTCGACGCCAAGGGACTCCAGGAGATCCCTGGGGTCGGCAGGTCCATCGCCGAGAAGGTCGTCGAGTACCTGGGCAGTGGCAGCGTGGCCGCGGTCGAGGAACTGCGGACCAGGATCCCGGCCGGGGTGCGCCGGCTGACGGCCATCCCCTCCCTCGGCCCCAGAAAAGCCCTGATGCTCTACGAGGAACTGGGCATCTCCTCGATCGACGAGCTGGCCGACGCCATTCACCAGGAGCGGCTGCGCGATCTGAAGGGCTTCGGGCCACGCACCGAGGAGAAGCTCCTGCACGGCATCGACCTGCTGCGCGCCTCTGGGGGCCGGGTGCTGATCGATGTCGCCACCGATCTGGCCGAGGAGGTCGTCGCCGCCTTGTCCCAGATCACCGGCGTCCAGCGATGTGCCTACGCCGGATCGCTGCGGCGGGGCCGCGAGACCATCGGTGACATCGACGTCCTCGTCACCGCCCGGGGGTCGGGTCCTGTGATGCGGGCCTTCACCGAGCTGCCGTACGTCGCCGAGGTGATCGCCCAGGGCGAGAAGAAGACCTCCGTGCGCACCGACCGGGGCCTCGCGGTCGACCTGCGCGTCGTACCACCGGACTCCTGGGGCGCGGCCCTGCTGTACTTCACCGGGTCCAGGGCGCACAACATCCGTGTCCGGGAAATCGCCGTCCACAAGAAGCTGAAGCTGTCCGAGTACGGCCTGTTCGACGCCGAGAGCGGCAAGAAGATCGTCTCCCGGACCGAGGAGGACGTCTACGCCCGCCTGGGACTGCCGTGGATCCCGCCCACGCTGCGTGAGGACCGCGGGGAGATCGAGGCGGGGCTGCGCGGCGAGCTGCCCGATCTGGTGGTGGAGGCGGACGTCCGGGGTGATCTGCACACGCACACCGACCTCACTGACGGACTCGCCTCCCTGGAGGACATGGTCGCCGCGGCCGCCGAGCGCGGCTACGCCTACTACGCGATCACCGACCACGGCCCCGACCTGTACATGCAGCGCATGACCGAGGAGCGGATGCTGGCCCAGCGCGAGCGGGTGCGGAAGCTCAAGGCCCCGCGCATGCGCCTGCTCCACGGGGTCGAGCTGAACATCGACCCGGACGGCGGCGTCGACTGGCCGGAGGACTTCCTGGACGGCTTCGACCTGTGCGTGGCCTCGGTGCACTCGCACTTCAACCAGGGCCGGGCGGCGCTCACCCGGCGGCTCGTGCGGGCCTGCGAGAACCCGTACGTCAACATCATCGGTCACCCCACCACCCGTCTCATCGGCAAACGGCCCGGCATCGACGCCGACCTCGACGAGGTCTTCGCCGCCTGCGCCCGCACCGGCACCGCCCTGGAGATCAACGCCCACCCGGACCGGCTCGACCTCGGCGACGAGCACATCCTGCGGGCCAAGCGGCACGGCGTGCGGTTCGCGATCGACAGCGACGCCCACGCCGTACCCCACCTGGCCAATCTGCGCCACGGCGTGGCCACCGCCCAGCGCGGCTGGCTGACCAAGGACGACGTGATCAACACCTGGACCCTGACCCGCCTGCGCCGTTTCCTGCGCAAAGACAGGACCTAGGAGGTGCCCCATGACCCATCGGATACGTGACGTGATGTCGCCCGGAGCCGTGGCCGTCGAACCCATGACCACGGTGGAGAAGGCGGCCCGCCTGATGAGCGAGCAGAACGTCGGCGATGTCCTGGTCGCCTACGACTGCGATCTCTTCGGAGTGCTCACCGACCGCGACATCGTGGTCCGGGCCGTGGCCGACGGCCGTGACCCGCACACCACGTCCGTCGGGGCGGTGTGCAGCCGGCCGCCGGTCGTCACCGTGAGCCCCGACGACACCACCGACCACGCGGTCGAGCTGATGCGCCGGTACGCGGTGCGGCGGCTGCCGGTCGTGGAGCACGGCGGCTGCCCGGTCGGCATGGTCAGCCTCGGCGACCTCGCCGTCACCGAGGACTCGGGGACCGCGCTGGCGGACATCAGCCGGGCGGCCCCGAATCACTGACGGCGCCGGTGCCGCCAGGTCTCGTGGTGGTCCAGGACCGTCTGCTCGATCGGACGGTAGGTGATGCCCAGTTCCTTGACGCTGCGGCTGTTGTCGACGGGGAAGCGGATGCCGAGGTGCCGGCGGATGTACTCCTGGGTCAGCCCGAAGGCGGGGCCCAGGAGCCGGAACCGGCCAGTGCGGGAGCGCGGTGCGGGGCAGGCGGAGGCCGCGGGCATCGCGGGCGGACTGGTCTTCTCCGCGCTCACGGACACCTGCGGCATGGCGGCCGTCCTCGCGGGGCTCCCGCACAGCCGGCCCCGGCCGGCCGGCCTGGGCGCCACGGTGGCGGCCCTCCACGACCGCTGAGTAGGCTCGCGAACATGCGGATCTCCGTCTCTTCCGACATGGACGAACCGGTCGCCCGCTTCCTCCTCGCGGAGCTGGAGCGGCGCGGTCACGAGGTTGTGCCGCACGGGGCGCTGCGGGCCGGGGAGGACCCGCAGTGGGCGGTCTGCTCCGAGGCGGCCGCCCGCGAGGTCGCCGCCGGTACGGCCGAGCAGGCCGTGGTCTGCTGCTGGACCGGCACCGGCGCCTCCATCGCCGCGAACAAGGTCCCCGGCGTACGGGCGGCGCTGTGCACGGACGCCTACACGGCGGACGGCGCGCGCCGCTGGAACGACGCCAACGTCCTCGCCCTCAGCCTGCGCCTGACCTCCGAGCCCCTGCTCAAGGAGATCCTCGACGCCTGGTTCACGGCCGAGACCAGCCAGGACGCCGAGGATCTGCAGAACGTGGCGCACATCGGCCGGCTCGATCAGTAGCTCGGGACAGCATGTTCGAGTCACCCCCGTGAAATCGGCCAACCAAGGATTGTGTACGACTCGGGGAGGTCGTACGCGCGTACGAAGGGTCATGGACGGCGGGTAAGGGATTTCCGCGGATCTGCGGGCCCCGCCCCCGGAGCCGGCCGTGAAGGAGCTGTGAACCACCTGGCCGGGGCGTGCAGGCGCGATGTGCGGATGCCGCGCCGCCCCTTTCACCGAACCCCCTCGCCGGGTGGCCGGAAGGTGTCTTGTTGCGTCAACTCGAAACACACCAAGGAGCTGGACCTGCCGGGCCGCCGCGTCCGCCTGAGCGCCGAGCCGGACGCCCGCGTCGGCCGCCCGCCCCACCTGAACCCGTTCCTGCGCCGCTGGGACCACCACGAGGGCCCGAGGCGCAAGGGCCGTACAACCGCCCTGCGGGGCGGTGCCGTTCCCGTCGCGGAGGGGGAGTGGCTGCCGCTGGAGGACGGCGTCGAGATGTACTTCGCCAAGGACGGCGCCTACCGCACCGGCGACCACTGGATCATCCCCGCCCGCACCGCCACCGGAGGCGTCGAGTGGCCCGTCGGCCCGGCCCGCCGCCCGCTGCTCCAGGCGCCCACCGGCATCGCCCGGCACTTCGCGCCCCTCGCCCTCGTCAAGGGCGAACACGGCGCCGTGGACCTGCGTCTCGCCTTCGGCCCGCTGGCCAGCAGCGTCCCGGCGGCCGACGAGGCGACGCTCGCGGCGGAGGAACAGGCCCGCCGCGAGGAGCAGGCCGCCGAGGACCCCTCCGGCGGACGGTCGCAGACGACGGCCGAGGCCGAGGCCGCGGCGGAAGGAGACGAGTGATGGCCAAGCCGCTGAGCGCGTCCAAGCTGGTGGAGATCCTGCGCGCGGAGGGCCTGACGGTCCACGAGGTGCGCAGCTGGCGCACCCACAACCGCAACAGCAAGGGCCCCTGGGGCCCGGTGAACGGCGTGATGATCCACCACACCGTCACCTCCGGCACCAACTCCTCCGTCGACATCTGCTACGACGGCTACTCCGGCTGCCCGGACCGCTGTGCCACGGCGTCATCGACAAGAAGGGCCATGTCCACCTCGTCGGCAACGGCCGCGCCAACCACGCCGGGCTCGGCGACAGCGACGTCCTGCGCGCCGTGATCAAGGAGACGAAACTGCCCGCCGACAACGAGGCCGACACCGACGGCAACCGGCACTTCTACGGCTTCGAGTGCGTCAACCTCGGGGACGGCAGGGACCCTTGACCGGAAGCGCAGAAGGAGGCCATCGAGAAGGTGGCGGCCGCGATCTGCCGGTACCACGGCTGGAGCGAGCGGTCCGTCATCGGGCACAGGAGTGGCAGCCGGGCAAGACGGACCCGCGCGGCTTCACGATGGACGGCATGCGCAAGCGCATCGCCGGACGCCTCGGCGGCAAGGCCCCGGAGCCCGACCCGAAGCCCGCCCCGCCCAAGCCGTCGTACGAGCCCTTCCCGGGCAGCGGCTTCTTCCACATCGGGGAGAAGTCGCCGATCATCACGGCGATGGGGCGTCGGCTGGTCGCCGAGGGCTGCGGCCGGTACGAGGAGGGCCCCGGTCCGGAGTGGACCGAGGCCGACCGTCGTTCGTACGCCGCCTGGCAGCAGAAGCAGGGCTTCAAGGGCAAGGACGCGGACGGCATCCCCGGCCGCATGACCTGGGAGCGGCTGAAAGTGCCGAACGGGACCGACTGAGCTACTCCTGGCGGAGATCCTTGACGCGCTTGAGCTTGCCGAGCGAGCGCTCCAGGGTCTCCGGCTCGACGATCTCCACCTCGACGCTGACTCCGACGCCGTCCTTCACGCCCTGGGCGACGGCCCCGGCGGCCGCCTGCCGCTGCTCGGGGCCGGCGTCGGGGCGGGCCTCCACGCGGACGGTCATGTGGTCCATGCGGCCGCGCCGGGTGAGCTGGATCTGGAAGTGCGGGGCGACCCCCGGGGTGCGCAGCACGATCTCCTCGATCTGGGTGGGGAAGACGTTCACCCCACGCAGGATGATCATGTCGTCGCAGCGTCCTGTGACCTTCCGCATCCGGCGGAAGGCGGGGCGGGCTGTGCCCGGCAGCAGCCGGGTCAGATCCCGGGTGCGGTACCGGATGATCGGCAGCGCCTCCTTGGTGAGCGAGGTGAACACGATCTCGCCCTCCTCGCTCTCGGCCATGATCTCGTCCGTGACCGGGTCGACCACCTCCGGGTAGAAGTGGTCCTCCCAGATGTGCAGTCCGTCCTTGGTCTCCACGCACTCCTGCGCCACTCCGGGACCGATCACCTCGGACAGTCCGTATATGTCCACGGCGTGGATGGCCGTGCGCTCCTCGATCTCGCGGCGCATCTCCTCCGTCCACGGCTCGGCGCCGAAGATGCCCACCTTCAAGGAGGTCTCGCGCGGATCGACGCCCTGCTTCTCGAACTCGTCGAGCAGGGTGAGCATGTAGGACGGGGTGACCATGATGATCTCGGGCCGGAAGTCCTGGATGATCTGCACCTGGCGTGCCGTCATGCCGCCGGAGGCGGGGATCACCGTGCAGCCGGCCCGTTCGGCGCCGTAGTGCGCGCCGAGTCCGCCGGTGAACAGGCCGTAGCCGTAGGAGATGTGCACCTTGTGGCCGGGGCGGCCACCCGCGGCCCGGATCGAGCGGGCGACCACGTCCGACCACATCGACAGGTCGTTCTCGGTGTAGCCGACGACCGTGGGACGGCCCGTGGTCCCACTGGAGGCGTGCACCCGCCGCACCTCGGACATCGGCACGGCGAACATGCCGAAGGGGTAGGTGTCCCGGAGGTCGGCCTTGGTGGTGAAGGGGAACCGGGCGAGGTCCTCCAGCGTGCGGCAGTCGTCCGGAGTGACCCCGGCCTCGTCGAACTTCTTGCGGTACAGCCCGACGTTGTCGTACGCGTGCCGCAACGTCGCGCGCAGGCGGTCGAGTTGGAGTTCCCTCAGCTGCTCGCGGGTGAGTCTTTCGCCGTCGTCCAGCAGGTCGTGGGGGAGGGGCTCGCCCAGGTTGCTCATCGCGACTCCTTCGTCGTGTCCCGGACCGTGCGGCTGCGACCGCGGAACTCCGCTATCGCCTCGTCGCCGCGCAGGACGCTCACGTCGTAGATACCGCTGCGGCCGAACCGGGTCCGCTCCTCGGCACGGGCCACCAGGACGTCCCCCTCGTGCGCCGGGGCGACGAAGGTGATGTCGGCGCCCGCCGCGACCGTCACCGGGCCGTGGCTGTTGCACGCGCAGGCGAAGGCGGTGTCGGCGAGCAGGAACACATAGCCACCGTGGGCGAGGCCATGGCCGTTCACCATGGCCCGGGTCACGGTCATCCGCAGAACGGCCCTGCCCTCGCCGTGCTCCACCAGCTCGATCCCGAGCCCTCGGGAGGCCTCGTCCGCGGCGAACATCGCCTCGGCCGGATTCGTCGTGGGCATCTCCACCACCTCGTGTCCCAACCGACCATTCGGTCAGCATGCGGCACCGGCCAAACAACCAGCCCCGCCACCGCCTGTCAAGGGTGGCAAAGGGTCTTGCCGAGGGCCGGAAAAGGCGTCACACTGATACCGAACGAATGGTCGGTTGGGAAGCTGGTGCAGATGACCACGACACACGCCGAGGCCTCGGCCCCGCAGGCACTCCAGCAGCACTTCGACGCGACGATCGCGCGCGACCAGCGCATCGAGCCGCGCGACTGGATGCCGGACGGCTACCGCAAGACGCTGGTCCGGCAGATCGCGCAGCACGCCCACTCGGAGATCATCGGGATGCAGCCCGAGGGTGAGTGGATCACCCGCGCGCCGTCCCTGCGCCGCAAGGCCATCCTCTTCGCCAAGGTGCAGGACGAGGCCGGACACGGGCTGTATCTGTACTCGGCGGCGGAGACGCTCGGCGCCGACCGCGCGGACCTCACCGAGCGGCTGATCGAGGGCCGCCAGAAGTACTCGTCGATCTTCAACTACCCGACGCTGAGCTTCGCCGACGTCGGCGTCATCGGCTGGTTCGTGGACGGCGCAGCGATCTGCAACCAGGTCCCGCTGTGCCGCAGCTCCTATGGCCCCTACGCGCGCGCCATGGTCCGGATCTGCAAGGAGGAGTCCTTCCACCAGCGGCAGGGCTACGAACTGCTGATGACCATGATGCGCGGCACCGACGCCCAGCGCGAGATGGTGCAGGACGCGGTGAACCGCTGGTGGTGGCCCTCACTGATGATGTTCGGCCCGCCCGACGACGCCTCCCCCAACTCGGCGCAGTCGATGGCCTGGAAGATCAAGCGGCACAGCAACGACGAACTGCGCCAGCGCTTCGTCGACATGACCGTCCCGCAGGCCGACAAGCTCGGCGTGACGCTCCCCGACCCGGAGCTGAAGTGGAACGCCGAGCGCGGCCGGCACGACTTCGGCACCCCGGACTGGGACGAGCTGATGCGGGTCATCAAGGGCAACGGCCCCTGCAACGACCAGCGGATGGAACGGCGCAGAAGCGCCCACGAGGACGGCGCCTGGGTGCGCGAGGCGGCCACCGCCCACGCGGCCAAGCGGGCCCGGAAGGAGTCGGCGGCATGAGCAACTCGCAGAACTGGCCGCTGTACGAGGTGTTCGTGCGCGGCAAGCGCGGCCTGAACCACGTCCACGTGGGCTCGCTGCACGCCGCCGACGACACCATGGCCCTCACCCACGCCCGTGACCTGTACACCCGGCGCAACGAGGGCGTGTCGATCTGGGTGGTGCGCTCCGAGCACATCGCCGCCTCCACCCGCGACGAGAAGGACCCCTTCTTCGCCCCCAGCGCGGACAAGGTCTACCGCCACCCGACGTTCTACGACATCCCCGACGATGTCCCGCACATTTAGGAGCCGGGGATGAGTGAGGACCACGTCTACCTGACCCTCGCCGAGGGACACGAGGACGACACCCGCTGGGCATACGGCACCGGCTTCGAGGACCCCCTGCACGGCGTCGACACCACCGTTCCGGAGGGCGTCGACGCCGGTGAACTGGCCGCGTCCTGCGTCGCGTTGGCCGACGACGCGCTCGTGTCGGCCCAGCGGCTCGCCGAGTGGGTCACCCGAGCCCCCGAGCTGGAGGAGGAGGTCGCGCTCGCCAACATCGGCCTCGACCTGCTCGGCCAGGCCCGCCTGCTCTACTCCCGCGCCGGACAGGCCGACGGCACCGGCCGCGACGAGGACGCCTACGCCTACTTCCGCGACGCCGGCGACTTCCGCAACGTCCGGCTCGCCGAACTCCCGGGCGGAGACTTCGCGTTCTCCATCGTGCGGCTGCTGGTCCTGTCCAGCTGGCGCCTCGCCCACTTCGAGCGGCTGGTCGCCCACCCCGACCCGGTGCTGGCCGCCGTCGCCGCCAAGGGCGTCAAGGAACTGACCTACCACCGGCAGTACGCCGCCGAGTGGGCGGTGCGCCTGGGTGACGGCACCGAGGAGTCCCACCGCCGTATGCGCAAGGCCGTCGAGCAGGTCGCCCCGTACCTGGGCGAGTTGTTCACCGCCTGCGACGTACGCGAGGAGGTCGTCGCCGTGCTGCGCCAGGTGACCGAGGAGGCCGGACTGCCCATGCCGGTCTACCGGCCGTCCCCCGGCTCCGGCCGCGACGGCGAGCACACCGAGCATCTCGCCCCGCTCCTTGCCGAGTTGCAGAGCGTGGCCCGCGCCCACCCGGGGGCGACATGGTGACCCTCCAGCTCGACGCCCGGCACGCCCGGCACATCGCCGAGCAGGTGCCGGACCCCGAGCTGCCCATGCTGACCCTCGCCGACCTGGGCGTCCTGCGCGAGGTGACGCTCACCGAGGACGGCACCGTCGTCGCCGCACTCACCCCCACCTACTCGGGCTGCCCCGCCATGGCCGAGATGCGCGCCGACGTCGCCACCCGGCTCCGGGACGCCGGTTACACACGCGTGGAGATCCGCACCGTCCTGTACCCGCCGTGGACCAGCGAGTGGATCACCCCCGAGGGCCGCCGCAAGCTCGCCGAGCACGGCATCGCGCCCCCCGGCCCGGTGTCGCGACCGGCAGCCGGCCCCGTGCCCCTCACCCTGTCGCCCACCCGGCGCACGGTGCCCTGCCCGCAATGCGGATCGGCGGACACCGAGGAGACCTCCCGGTTCGCCGCCACCTCCTGCAAGGCGCTCTGGCGCTGCCGCGCCTGCCGCGAGCCGTTCGAGTACGTCAAGGAGATCTGATGGCCCCGACCGCCCCCGCCGAGGCCGTGAAGCCGCGCCCGCGCCGCCGCCCGGTCTTCCACCCGCTGCGCGTCGCCGCCGTGCAGCCGCTGTGCGAGGACGCCGCCGCCGTCGGCTTCGAGATCCCGCCCGAGCTGGCCGAGGAGTTCGCCTTCGCGCCCGGCCAGTCCCTGACCCTGCGACGCGAGATCGACGGCCGGGACGAGCGCCGCTCGTACTCGATCTGCACCCCCGCCGGAACAGCCCCGCGCATCGGCGTACGCGTGGTGCCCGGCGGACTGTTCTCCTCCTGGCTGGTCAACGACCTGCGCCCCGGCGACACCGTCGAAGTGATGGCCCCCACCGGCAACTTCACCCCCGACCTGACCACCCCCGGCCACCATGTGCTGCTCGCCGCGGGTTCCGGCATCACCCCCATGCTCTCCATCGCCGAGTCCGTCCTGGCCGCCGACTCCCGCTCCCGGGTCACCCTCTTCTACGGCAACCGCCGGAGCGGCACGGTGATGTTCGCCGACGAACTGGCCGACCTGAAGGACCTGTACCCGAGCCGCTTCCAGCTCGCCCACGTGCTGTCCCGCGAACCCCGGGAGGCCGAGGTGCTCTCCGGGCGGCTCGACGCCGACCGGCTCTCGGCGCTCATCGACGGCCTGGTCGACGTGACGACGGCCGACCACTGGTGGCTGTGCGGACCGCACGGCATGGTCCGCGACGCCCAGCGGGTCCTCGACGGACTCGGCGTCCCGGCCGACCGTGTCCACCAGGAGCTCTTCTACGCCGACGACGAGCCCGTACGCGAGGTGCACCACACGGAGTCCGGACCGACCGGCCCCGTCAGCCAGGTCACCCTCGTCCTCGACGGCCGCTCCACCACCTCCGCCCTGCCTCGCGAGCGGACCATCCTCGACAGCGCCCAACGCACCCGCCCCGACCTGCCGTTCGCCTGCAAGGGCGGCGTCTGCGGCACCTGCCGGGCGCTGGTCACCGACGGCAAGGCCGACATGCGCCGCAACTTCGCCCTCGAACCGGCGGAGGTGGATGCGGGCTATGTCCTGACGTGCCAGTCGTACCCGGTGTCCGAGACGCTGACGGTGGACTACGACAGCTGAAAGGCCTCCGGCCGTCCCAGGCGGTGGTGGGAGGGCCGGAGGCCTCAAGTCGAGGGCCAGGAAAGCGAAGGGACTGGAAGTGTCCTGAAGATCTTGCTTGGGCCGCCTCGATCGCCCAGGTTCGCCCGCAAAAGTCGATCGGAGCAATCCGGTGCAAATCGGGCGGGTTTTCAAGATTCTCAGTGGTCTCCTAGATCATTGAATCCGCTCTCGCGGAGGCAGAAGGAAGCCCCTTCATGGCCTCGCCGCGGCACACGCCATCAGTCACTCCGGGATCAGGTCGCGCAGATTTTCCAGGGTCACGATCCGCGAATCCGGATGCAGCCCCTCCGGCCGCTGGAGCCCGATGTAGGTGACCGACCCCTCCGGGACCTCCTTGCCGTCCCACACCCCCACGGCATCACCGGCCATCAGCTCCACCAGGTGACGCACCGTCAACTGCTCCCGCTCCACGATGCCTTGCACCAGCGTCGCCACCGACACCCGGTTGCCCTCGACCCGGTTGGCGTCCGGCGTGCCCCTCAGGTACAGGTGCAGCCACTTGGCCCGCCACTGACCGTCGGCCCCGCGCAGGAAGGCGAGCGGCAGCGCCACCCGGCCGGGACCCCGCAGCTCCGACTTCGTCCGCCCGGTCCGCGAGCTCGGCGGCCGCGAGCACGGATGGCTGTTCCAGCGGGAGCCGGGCCAGCTGCTCCGCTCCGGTCTGTCGTTCGGGCTCGCCGTCGGAGTCGGCTGGGGGTCGTCGCCGGGTTCGCCGCGGGACTGCACCGCTGGCTCGGCGCTCCGGTCGACATCGACCGTACCCCCGGCCCGGAGGCGAGCCTGCGCACGGACCGGGACACCGGTGTCGTCCGCGGCACCCTGATCAGATTCGTCGGCTTCTTCGCCGGTGTCCTCGTGAGCGGCGCGCTGTCCGAGCCGGGGTACGTCGCCGCGCTCGTCTTCCTCCCCTTGGGCCTGATCACCCTCGCCCTCACCGCCTGGGGCCGCCTCCTCACCGCTCGCCTCTGGCTCTGCGCGGCGGGCTGCCTCCCCTGGCGGCTGATGGCCTTCCTCGACGAGGCGCACCGGCGGGGGCGTGCTACGGCAGGCGGGCGAGGTGTACCAGTTCCGGCACGCACGGTTGCAGGAGCGGCTCGCGGCGGCGCCGGAGACCGAGGTCAGGAGTCCTGCCGGGCCGCCCGTTCGGCCCGCTTCTCCTTGATGCGGGCCGTCTCCTTGCGGACCTCCGCCTGGGTGGCGCGCTCCTTCTGCAGCCACTCCGGCTGCTCCTGCTTCAGCGCCTCGATCTGCTCGGTGGTGAGCGGCTCGGTGACCCCGCCCCGGGCGAGGCCGGCGATGGACACACCGAGCTTCGCCGCGACCACCGGCCGGGGGTGCGGGCCGTTGGCCCGCAGCTCACGCAGCCACTGCGGCGGCTCCGCCTGGAGCGCGTTCAGCTCGGCGCGCGAAACCACACCCTCCTGGAACTCCGCGGGGGTGGCCTCTAGGTACACACCCAGCTTCTTCGCGGCGGTGGCCGGCTTCATCGTCTGGGTGGTCTGGTGCGACGTCATGGGTCAAGGGTATCGAGTGGGTGAACGACCGCCGACCACGACCGCCGATCACGACCGCCGACCACGGCCGCCGACCACGGCCGGTAACCTGGCCAGGTGACAGGCTCGGAAGCACCCTCCTCGTTCCGGCTCGCGTACGTTCCCGGAGTGACACCCTCGAAGTGGGTGCGGATCTGGAACGAGCGCTATCCCGACGTCCCTCTGGAGCTCCTCTCGGTGACCGCGGCCGAGGCGCCCGAGGTGCTGCGGGGCGGTGGCGCAGACGCCGCGTTCGTCCGGCTGCCGGTCGACCGTACGTCCTTCAGCGCGATCCCCCTCTACACCGAGACCACCGTCGTCGTGGTCCCCAAGGACCACGCCGTGGCGGCCGTGGACGAGGTGTCCTCGGAGGATCTCGCCGACGACGTCGTCTTCCATCCGATGGACGACGTGCTCGGGTGGGAGCGGCCGCCGGGACAGCCCGGCTCCGAGCGCCCCGCCACCACCGCGGACGCCATCGAGCTGGTCGCGGCCAATGTCGGCCTGCTCGTCGTCCCCCAGTCGCTGGCCCGCCTCCACCACCGCAAGGACCTCACCTACCGCACCCTGGTGGACGCCCCCCAGTCGGGCATCGCCCTGTCCTGGCCGGAGGAGGCCACCACTGAGCTGGTCGAGGACTTCATCGGCGTCGTGCGTGGCCGTACCGTCAACAGCACCCGCGGCCGCTCGGCGCCCCAGGCCCAGGAGCAGCCCAAGCGCAAGCGCCCCGAGCCCACCCCAGCCCGCCGCAAGCCCGCCCCGGCCAAGAAGGGCGCCCCCGCCCGCCGCGGCAAGCCCCGCCGCAGGTCCTAGCCCGCCTCCAGCAGCCTGCGCTCCAAGTCACGCAGGTCCTTGCCCAGGTTGGCGCGGACCTGACGGGCCATGAGGGGTGCCACCAGCCGGGCGAGGCCGCCGGGGCCGCCCCGCACGTGGATACGGGCCAGGGTGCCGCGCGGATGCTGCGCGAAGGCGTAGGTCACCCGCATCGGCATGGGGCCCGCCACGGACACCATGGCGAGCAGCCAGGGCACGTCGTACGCCGCCACGCGCAGGACGTAGTCGATGCGCCGGCCCAGAAAGTACGCGGTGCGCGTCACCTCGGCGCCTACGCCGAACCCGCCCGCGTCGGCCTCGCGGGTCAGCTCCGCCGTACGGATGCCCTGGGTCCATTCGGCATCGTGGCGCCAGTCCATGGCGTAGCCCGCCACCCGCTCGGCAGGCAGCGGGATGATCCGCTCCACGGACACGTCGATCGTCATGGTGCTTCCAGGATCCCCGTGACGAGCGGCGGACGCACGCGCCGCGCGCCCTCCCGTTCAGTCCGAGGAGACGCTCGGGATGTGCTTGGCGACCTTGTTCACGGGTGCGATGAGCAGCCACAGCGCGGCCAGGGCGACGAATGCGCCGGACCAGATCTCGCGACTGCCGGACAGCCACGGCACCGCCGGCAGGAAGGGCAGCCCGTAGACGACCAGCCGGCCCACGGCACCGCGCGGTGTCCAGCACTCCTCCGTCTCCGCGCCGAAACCGACGGACAGTCCGCCGATGATCCCGCCCATGATCCCGCCCATGAGCCCGGTCAGCGGCAGGGCGCCCCCGGTGACCGGCCGGCGCACCAAGGCCACCCACTTCTCGATGTCCTCCGGCGACCCGGCGGCGCCGAGACCCATGGCAAGACCGGCCATCGGGATGCCCAGCAGCACCAGGTTCGCGATCCGCAGGGTGTTCCACAGCCACTCGGCCCCAGTTGTCGGGCACCAGCCCGGCCAACCGCGGGGGCTCACTCCCGGCGTCGTGGATCATGCCGTCGCGCAGCCAGCGCACGGCCTGCCGCAACAGCACCGTCCACACCGCCCCGCAGCCCAGTGCCGCACCGCCGACGGCCAGCGCCTGGCGCAGCCCGGCCGGATCGGGATGCCACCACAACAGCACCCCGGCCAGCCATCCGAGCAGCACGCGGCGCTCGCGGCCAGGCGCCCACAGTGAACAACCGTCCGGTCCGCTCGGCGCGTTCACGGCTGGAGTGCAGTCGGTAGAGCTGGTACAGGCGCATCAGCTCACCCCGCTGCGCCTTCATCGGGACAGTTCGATGGCGTGGGGAACGTGGGTCACGCCATCATGACCATCGAGCCCGGCTCAGGGTTGCCCGGCCGTTCATGCCGTGCCGACGAGCCAGTCGTACGCCGCCCGTGCCGTGAACTCCGGCTGGCCGCCGCGCAGCAGGAGCCCGGCCGTCGCGAACTCGGGGGCGCCGGCCTGCGCGGCGACGTACGGGATCGCGATGCAGCGCATCCCGGCCGCGTACGCGGCGGCGGCGCCCGGAGCGGCGTCCTCCAGCACCACACAGTCCGCGGGCTCGGCGCCGAGGCGGCGGGCGGCCTCCAGGAAGACGTCGGGGGCGGGCTTGCCGTGGTCGACCTCCTCGGCCGAGACGATCGTGCGCAGATGGGCGTCCAGGCCAGTGCCGGCGAGCACCGCCTCGATCGCCTCCCGCGAGGAGCCCGACGCCACGGCCATCGGAACCGCGTCGGTGGCCAGCAGCTCCACGAACTTCCGCATCTCCGGGTACGCGCGCGTGGAGGCGCGGGCGAGGGCGAGATAGCGGCGGTTCTTCGCGGCGAGGAGCTCCTCCACCGAGGCCCCCAGCCCGTAGCGCGTCTTCCAGTCGGTGACCGTCTCCAGGGTGCTGATACCGACGTACCTCTCGTGCTCGGCCCAGGAGAAGTCCGGCACGCCGTGCTCGGCGAGGGTCTGCCGGCCCGCTTCGTAGTAGTTCGGCTCGCTGTCCACGAGCGTTCCGTCGAGATCGAAGATGACCGAGATGCCGCGGAGATTGCTCATGGCGTCCAGCATGCCAAGGATCACTTGCGAGCCGACCGGCCCACCGCCTCCACCAGCGGCAGCAGCCGGTGCGCCACCCGCTCACGCAGGGCCACCTCGGTACGCGTGCGCACCACGCCCGGCAGGCTGATCAGCTTCTGGATCACGTCCTCCAGGTGCGCGTTGTCCCGCGCCACCACCCGGGTCAGCAGATCCCCGCCGCCCGTGATCGAGAACGCCTCCACGATCTCCGGTACGGCGGCCAGCGCGTCGCCCACGTCGTCGAGGTGGCCCTGGGTGACCTCGATGTGCACGAACGCGAGGACCGGGTGGCCGAGGGCGCCGGGGGAGAGGGTGGGGCCGGTGCCGGTGATCACGCCGTCCCGTTCCAGCCGGTCGAGCCGGGCCTGGAGGGTGCCGCGGGCGATCCCGAGGATGCGGGCGTACTCGCGCACGCTGGTGCGCGGCTGCTCCAGCAGCAGCCGCAGGATGCGGGTGTCGAGCTCGTCCACGGCCATCGGGCCGGCCTCCTCGTGCATGGTCCGTTGGCCCGCCGGTGGGCGGCATCGGGCCGAAATTCCTGTGCCGATGGCCCAGCATATTCGACACGACTTGAGCCAGCAGCCGTGCTGATGCTCCAATGAAGCCGTCGATGGCGCTGCGGATCCCGCGGCGCTTTTTCATGCCGGTTCGAAGGGGGCGGGAAGCAGTGCTGAAGAGGGTGTTCACGGCGCCGGACCCGGGGCGGGCGCGGCTGCGCTTCGCCGCGCGGGCCGTCGTCGGCATCGGCCTCGCGGTCGTCGTCAGCGGGCTGGCCGGACACTCCCTCGTCGGCGCCGTCACCGGCGGCCTCGCCGCGCTGCTCGCCCTGTTCACCGTCACCGACTCCACGGTCCGCGGCCAGGCGGTCACCACCGCGCTGCTGCCGCTCGTCGGCCTGCCCGTGCTCGCCGCGGCGGCCGAGCTGCACGACCAGCCGCTCGCCCGCGACCTCACCTTCCTCGCCGTCGTCGGCGCGGGCGTGTACGCCCGCCGCTGGGGCCCGCGCGGGCACAGCCTCGGCGTCTTCGCGTTCATGACGTACTTCGTGGCGCAGTTCCTCCAGGCGACGCCGCGCCACCTCCCCGAGCTCTACGCCGCCGTACTCCTGTCCCTCCTGGTCGCCGCCGCGGTGCGCTTCGGCCTGTGGTGCTACGAGCGCCGCCTGCCCCCGGCCCCCCTGCCCGCCGCGCCGGGCGGCACCGGTCTGGCCCGGGTGACCACACGCCAGGCCGTCCAGGCCACCGCCGGCGCGGGCTTCGCGCTGGTGGTGGGCCAGCTGGTCTCCGGCGAGCGCTGGTACTGGGCCGTCGGCGCGACCTGGTGGATCTTCGTCAACACCACCTCCCGCGGCGAGACCCTGGTCCGCGGCTTCCGCCGGGTCCTCGGCACCGTGATCGGCATCGGCCTCGGCCTGGCGGTCGCGGTCCCCGTGGCCGGCGCGCCCCTGCCCACGGCCGTCATCCTCGCCGTCTGCGTCTTCGGCATCTTCTACACGGCGGCGGTCTCGTACACCTGGATGATGCTCTGCGTCACCCTCCTCGCGGAACTCCTCTACGGCCTGCTCGGCGTCCTCGATCCCGCCCTGCTGGCGCTGCGGCTCGCGGAGACCGGCGTCGGCGCGCTCGGCGCCGTGCTCGCCGTGCTGTTCGTCCTGCCCGTCACCACCCACGCCGTCACCGACGCGTGGATCCAGCGCGCCCTGCGCTGCGTCCACGCCGCGACCGCCGAGGCCGCCGCCCGCCTCGCCGGCTCCACGACCGCCGACCCGGCCACCCGCGTGGCCGAACTGGAGCAGCTCCTCGGCCGGGTACGCCTGTCGGTCGCCCCACTGGTCCACCCGCTCAACCCGATGCTGGGCCGCAAGCGCCGCGCCCGCCGGGTGCTCGCCCTGCTCGACGACTGCGCCCGCGAGATCCGCGGCCTGGTCGCGGTGGCCGCCGACCCCGTGGCCTCCCACGACGCCCGCCTGGCCGCCGCGTGCTGGCGCGTCGAGGCCGCCGTCGAGGCCCTCACCGGCGGTGCGGACTTCACGGCGCCCGCCGAGCAGCCGTCCGCGTCGGATCCCGCGCTGGCCCATCTGCACGGTCTGGAACGGGCCCTGGCGGAGCTGGCGACACCGCTCAGGACGTCTGCGGGTTCCCCCCTGGTCGGCGCCTGAGGCTCAGAGCCTCAGCGCAGTACGGCCGTCAGCAGGTCGGTGCCCAGCGTCGTCAGATCGGGCAGTTCGAGGCTGTAGCGGACGTAACGACCCTGCCGCCGGGCCGTGAGCAGGCCCGCGCGGCGCAGCACGGCGAGGTGGCGGGAGACCTCCGGGGGCGAAAGTTCCCAGGCGTGGGCCAGCTCACCGGTGGTGTGCGTGCCCCGGGCCAGGGAACGACCCTGCCGCCGGGCCGTGAGCAGGCCCGCGCGGCGCAGCACGGCGAGGTGGCGGGAGACCTCCGGGGGCGAA